>NZ_CAXBLF010000025.1:0-46468 GCF_963976535.1 uncultured Algibacter sp.
AAAAGAAACATCAATTTTCTAAAAGATTAGAGGTTTCCTTAAAAGGATTATTATATTTTTACGTTTACTTAATATCCAATGTTATGAGCGAAGAAAGCAAACGAAGAGAGGCCCTTATATACCACGCAAAACCAACTCCAGGTAAAATTAAAGTAGTTCCAACCAAAAAATATGCAAGTCAAAGAGATTTATCTTTAGCTTATTCTCCGGGTGTAGCTGCACCTTGTTTAGAGATTGAAAAAGATATAGATGCCGCCTATAAATATACGGCCAAAGGAAATTTAGTTGCTGTAATTTCCAACGGAACTGCCGTTTTAGGTTTAGGGAATATTGGTCCTGAAGCTTCAAAACCTGTTATGGAAGGTAAAGGTTTGTTGTTTAAAATCTTTGCAGACATTGATGTATTTGATATTGAGGTAGGCACTGAAAATGTAGAAGAATTTATTCAAACGGTAAAAATGATTGCGCCTACTTTTGGCGGTATTAATCTTGAAGATATTAAAGCTCCTGAAGCTTTTGAAATTGAAAGGCGTTTAAAGGAAGAGTTGGATATTCCAGTAATGCACGATGACCAACATGGTACAGCTATTATTTCGGCAGCAGCCTTGTTAAATGCAGTAGAACTTTCTGAAAAGAAACTTGGCGACGTAAAAATAGTTATAAGCGGTGCAGGAGCAGCAGCCATTTCATGTTCACGCTTATACCAAGCCTGTGGAGCAACACGTGAAAATATGGTGATGCTAGATAGTAAGGGTGTTATTAGAAATGATAGAGCAAGTTTAACCTCAGAAAAAGCCGAATTTGCCACGGATAGAAAAATAGATACACTTGATGAAGCCATGAAAGATGCCGATGTGTTCATCGGGCTTTCTAAGGCAGATATTGTAACTCCAGATATGCTTCTGGTTATGGCTAAAAACCCCATAGTTTTTGCTATGGCCAATCCAAATCCTGAAATAAAATACGATATTGCAGTTGCTACCCGAAAGGACATTATTATGGCAACTGGCCGTAGCGACCATCCTAACCAAGTAAATAATGTATTAGGATTTCCATTTATTTTTAGAGGCGCTCTGGATGTGCGTGCTACCAAAATTAACGAAGCTATGAAAATGGCTGCGGTACAAGCCCTAGCTAAATTAGCAAAAGAGCCTGTTCCAGAACAAGTAAATATTGCCTATGGCGAAACACGTTTAACTTTTGGAAAAGATTACATAATCCCAAAACCTTTTGATCCACGTTTAATAGCTGAAGTTCCTCCAGCTGTAGCAAAAGCAGCTATGGAGAGTGGTGTTGCTAAAAAACCAATTACTGATTGGGAAAAATATACAGATGTTTTATTGGAGCGTTTAGGGTCTGATAATAAATTAGTGAGGTTGTTGTTAAATCGAGCTAAACTAAATCCGAAGCGTGTTGTTTTTGCTGAGGCAGATCAGCTTGATGTTTTAAAAGCAGCTCAAATAGTACATGAAGATGGTATTGCAATTCCAATTCTTTTAGGAAGAAAAGAGACTATAAAAACACTTATGGTAGAAATTGAGTTTGATGCCAATATCCTTGTTATAGATCCTAAAGAGGAAGAAGAAAACGATAGAAAAAATAAATATGCCAAAGTATATTGGGAGCAACGTAAACGTAGAGGTGTAACGTATTATTCTGCACAACGATTAATGAGAGAGCGTAATTATTTTGCTGCTATGATGGTTAATGAAGGCGATGCAGATGCATTGATTTCTGGGTATTCTCGTAATTATCCAACAGTGGTAAAACCTATGTTAGAGTTAATTGGAATGGCAAATGGGGTTTCTAAAGTGGCTACTACTAACCTAATGATGACTAAAAGAGGGCCGTTATTTTTAAGTGATACTTCTATAAATATAGATCCAGACTCAAAAACTTTAGCTAAGATTACTCAAATGACTTCTAACGTTATTAAAATGTTTGGTTTGAAACCTGTGCTAGCTATGGTGTCATATTCTAATTTTGGTTCTTCAGAAAACGAAAAAGCTTCAAAAATAAGAGAAGCAGTTTCTATTTTACATAGAAATAATCCAGAGATGGATGTTGATGGTGAGCTACAAACAGATTTTGCTTTAAATGACGAGATGCTTCGCGAAAGATTTCCTTTTTCTAAATTAGTTGGTAAAAAGGTAAACGCGCTTATTTTTCCAAATTTGGATTCAGCAAATATTACTTATAAACTATTGAAAGAACTTAATGAAGCAGATTCTATAGGGCCTATTATGATGGGGATGAGAAAACCGGTTCATATTTTACAATTAGGGGCAAGCGTTGACGAAATTGTGAACATGACTGCTATTGCTGTTATAGATGCGCAACACAAAGAAAAACGGGAAATAGAAAATGCTGAGAGTAAGTAAATGAAATGTGAATAATTTTATTACATTTGGTTGTTTAACGAATTGCTCTAAATGATAACACATATTCAAGGAAAACTTACTGAAAAAAATCCAACACATGTTGTTATTGATTGCAACGGTGTAGGCTATATGCTTAATATTTCTCTACATACCTATTCTCAAATTTCAGATAACGAACAGTTAAAGTTATTTACCCATCTTCAAGTAAAAGAAGACTCTCATACTTTGTTTGGTTTTTCGTCTTTAGCAGAGCGAGAAATATTCAGATTATTAATTTCTGTAAGTGGTATAGGCGCAAGTATAGCGCGAACCATGTTATCATCGTTAACTCCAAAACAAATAAGGGAAGGGATAGCCACAGGAGATGTTGTTTTAATTCAGTCTATTAAAGGCATTGGAGCTAAAACAGCACAACGTGTTATTTTGGACTTAAAAGATAAAATATTAAAGATTTACGATATTGACGAAGTTTCTGTTTCTCAAGGCAATACCAATAAAGATGAAGCGTTATCTGCTTTAGAAGTTCTTGGTTTTGTGAAAAAACAGGCAGAACGTGTTGTGGATAAAATTATGGTAACTCAACCTGATGCCAATGTTGAAACTATCATAAAACAGGCCTTAAAAAATTTATAATATATTTTGAACCGAACTAACCATAGCCTTTACAAATTAGCCAAACAATCTCTCCTAATAGTATTCGCTCTATGCTATTCTCTAATAGCTTGGTCTCAGCAACCTACACAAGACTCAGTGAAAACAGGATTTAGTTTGGGTAATATTAAAATACCAAACCCTAATAGCGTAGAGTCTAAATACACATACGACCCACTAAGTGATCGTTACATTTATACTGAGAAAATAGGAGAATTTAATATTAACTATCCTATCATTCTAACACCCAAAGAATACTATGCTTTAGTTGCTAAAGAAAATTTACGGAATTATTATAAAGATAAAATTGATGCTTTTGATGGAAAAAAAGAGGGTACGGAAGACGAGCGTAAAAATTTGCTTCCAGAATTTTATGTTGACTCTGGTTTTTTCGAAAGTATTTTTGGAAGTAATACCATTGAAGTTGTTCCACAAGGATCTGTTGAAATGGATTTAGGAGTGCTATTTTCAAAACAAGATAATCCATCTTTTTCACCAAGAAATAGAAGTAATTTTACTTTTGATTTTGATCAGCGTATCAGCTTAAGTTTACTAGGTAAAGTTGGTACAAGACTACAGGTTACAGCTAATTATGACACGCAGTCTACTTTTGATTTTCAACAGCTTATAAAATTAGAATACACGCCAACCGAAGATGATATTATTCAAAAAATAGAAGTTGGTAATGTGAGTATGCCTTTAAATAGTTCTTTAATTACAGGAGCACAAAGTTTATTTGGTGTAAAAGCACAACTTCAATTTGGAAAAACGACAGTAACAGGAGTGTTTTCAGAACAAAAATCTCAAGCTAATACCGTTATTGCTCAAGGCGGTGGTACACTTGAAGAATTTGAATTTTTTATTAGAGAGTACGATGAAAATAGGCATTTCTTTTTAGCACAATATTTTAGAGATGAATATGATAATGCGTTGGCAAATTATCCATTTATCAACAATAAAGGTTTACAAGTTACACGATTAGAGGTTTGGGTTACTAATAGAAGTAATAGAACCGAAAACGTTAGAAATATTGTGGCGCTTCAAGATTTAGGAGAAAGTGATAAAGTGTTTTCTGCAGTTCCTGTCTTTTCTGGACCAGGGGCTTTTCCTGATAATGAGAATAATGGTTTTAACCCTATAACCATAACAACAGGAGGGTCAACCTTAACAGAACAAATACGAGATATTTCTACCGCAGATCAGGGTTTTGGTGCTTTAAATAATCAAGTTAATGAAGGCGCAGATTATGCCAAACTTGAAAATGCTAGAAAATTAATCAATGGGCAAGAATATAATTTGAACACGGATTTAGGTTATATTTCCTTAAATCAACGATTAAATAATGATGAGGTTTTAGCTGTTGCATTTCAGTATACTGTGGCAGGACAAGTGTATCAAGTAGGTGAATTTGCTAATGATGGCCTTGATGCGACGGATGTTGGCACGAATGCCCAAGGTCAAGTGACTTCTGTAGTTAATACAGCTCTAGTTTTAAAAATGCTAAAGAGTAGTATTACCAATGTCAATCAACCTGTTTGGGATTTGATGATGAAAAACGTGTATGATACAGGTGCTTTTAATTTAAGTCAAGACGATTTCACCTTAAACATTTTCTATAACGAAGCATCGCCTTTAAACTTTATTTCACCTGTTGGCGCTAATTTTGATTTAGATATTAACGGAAACCCAGTTAGCGGGAGTACACCAAGTGACGATCTTATTGAAAACTCACCATTATTGCGTGTTTTCAATCTGGATAAATTGAATTTTAATAACGATCCGCAATCCAGAGGAGATGGATTCTTTGATTATGTTCCAGGGCAAACAGTAATTCCCCAAAACGGAAAAATTGTATTTACCAGTGCTGAACCTTTTGGTGAATATTTATTTAACATATTAGGTGGTGGTAATTACAATGGTGACAATTCGTTATATAACGATGACCAGAGAAAATATGTTTACGACATACTTTATAAAAGCACCAAAACAGAAGCTTTAGACGAGATTGAAAAAAATAAATTCAAACTTAAAGGACGTTATAAGTCTTCTGGCGGTGGCGATGGTATTCCTATTGGATCTTTTAATGTGCCTAGAGGTTCTGTTAGGGTTACTGCAGGTGGTCGTGTTTTAGTTGAAGGGATTGATTATACTGTAAATTATCAATTAGGCCGTGTTCAAATTTTAGATGAATCTTTAAAAGCATCAAATACACCAATTCAGGTTTCAACAGAAAACAATGCTGTTTTTGGTCAGCAAACCAGACGTTTTACAGGATTAAATGTAGAGCATAAATTCAATGATAATTTTGTTTTAGGAGGAACTTTATTAAACTTAAACGAACGCCCTATTACACAAAAAGCAAATTTTGGTAATGAATCTATAAATAATACCATTTTCGGATTAAATGGGAATTATTCTACCAAAGTCCCTTTCTTAACCCGATTAGCAAACAAATTACCAAATATTGATACCGATGTAGAATCTAATTTATCGCTTCGTGGTGAATTCGCGTATTTGGCTCCAGGTGCTCCAAAAGGCACTAATTTTAATGGTGAAGCCACCTCTTATATTGACGATTTTGAGGGTTCGCAAAACGGTATCGATTTAAAATCACAGCAGTCATGGTTTTTATCGAGTAGACCTTTAGATATAAATGGCAATGGTAATCCGGATGAGTTAGAAGACGAAGCAGGTATTCAAAATGGTTATGGCAGAGGGCTTTTAAACTGGTACACTATTGACCCTATTTTTTATAGTAGTCAACGTCCTACTGAAATATCTGATGACGATGTTTCTAATTTATATACAAGCCGTGTTTTTATTAATGAACTGTTTCCAGAGAGAGATTTAGTTCAAGGTCAAAATTCAGTTCTGTTCACATTAGATTTAGCCTATTATCCAGAAGAAAGAGGCCCTTATAATTTTGAGCCAGATTCTGAAGATGACGTATTGGATAATCCAATGGATAGTTGGGCAGGTATAACAAGACAAATAACGTCCACCGATTTTGAACAACAAAATGTGGAGTATATTGATTTTTGGTTACAAGATCCATTTCAAGATAGTCCAACAAATCCTGGAGGGAAGTTAGTTTTCAACTTAGGAAATATTTCAGAAGATATTATAAAAGATGGTAAAAAACTTTATGAGAACGGATTGCCTGATGATGGTGATGTTACTATATTGAGGCAACAGCCAACAAGCTGGGGAACCATTGTGCCACAAAATCAATCCCTAATTTATGCTTTTGATACTACAGGAGCTGAGCGAGATAATCAAGATGTTGGTTATGATGGTTATGATGACGCTAACGAAATAGATGTTTTTGGTAGTCAATTTGGGGATGATCCTGCAAAGGATAATTACACATACTTTTTAACTGCTGAAGGTGATATTTTTGATCGTTACAAAAAATATAACGGTGTAGAAGGCAATACGCCTGATTTATTCACTAATACAGATAGAGGTTCTAATACACAACCCGATGTAGAAGATATTAATCGTGATAACACTATGAATACGATTGATAGTTACTTTGAATATGAGTTAGACTTAACAAGACAAAATTTACCGCAAACACAATCTGATTTTGATAACCTTCCAGATTCAAACCCTTTAAAAGAATTTTTAAGAGATTTTAAAGAAAAACAACGTTCATTTCCTAACGGAGATTCACGAAATGTAAGATGGTATCAATTCAGGGTACCTGTTGAAGGAAGCCATGTTAAGGCAGTTGGTGGTATAAATGATTTGCGTTCCGTAAGGTTCACAAGAGTCTATCTAAAAGATTTTCAAGAAGCAACCGTATTCCGTTTTGGTACTTTAGATTTAGTGAGAAGTGACTGGAGGCGATATACACAAGCTTTAGATAAGAACGACCCAACGCCTGAGGATTCACAAACCGATTTTTCTGTAGGTGTTATTGGCACTATTGAAAATGAAGTGAGTTACGACAGTCCTCCAGGAATTGAGCCAGAACAGTTATTTAATAATAATACAGTAGTACGTCAAAATGAACAATCCTTAGTTGTTAAAGTATGTAACTTAGAAACTGAAGATTCAAGAGGTGTATTTAAAAATATAAATATTGATATGCGCCAGTATAAGCGTATGAGAATGTTTATGCATGCTGAAGATGGTGAATCAGGAATAGGAGATTTAGCTAGTGATGATTTAGTAGGATTTATCAGATTGGGTAATGACCTTACTGAAAATTATTATCAAATAGAAATTCCGTTACAGGTGTCTACATCTACCTCAAGAGAGGGTTTATGGCCAACAGCGAATGAAATTAATTTACCCATTGAAATTTTAGGAAAAATCAAAGCTCAAGGCATTTCGGATATGACTTTAAGTAACGAAGACCCTACGTTTTATGATGTTGTAAATGGCGAAATAGTGCTAGCTGCGAATCCATTTGGAGGTTATACTGTAGGTCAACATCGTGTTGGAATTAGAGGAAATCCTAATTTTGGAGATGTAAGAACATTAATGGTTGGTGTTAAAAATGTTTCAGGAGATAATGACCTTTGTGCTGAAGTATGGTTTAATGAATTACGTTTGTCAGATTTAGATAACGAAGGCGGTTGGGCAGCCGTTGTAAGTATGGATACCAACATTGCAGATTTTGCAAATATTAGTGCAACAGGAAGACAAAGCACTTCTGGTTTTGGCTCTTTAGAGCAAGGGCCTAGTCAGCGTAGTTTAGAAGATGTAAAGCAATATGATGTGGTTACCAATATAAATGTTGGTCAATTACTCCCAAAAAAGTGGGGCATTCAAGTGCCTTTTAATTATGCACAAAGTGAAGAGCTTATTACACCAAAGTACGACCAGTTTTATAAAGATTTAACTTTAAACTCTAGATTGGATGCTGCGGATAGTAATGCTGAAAGAGAAGACATAAAACAACAGTCTGAAGATTATACAAAACGCCAAAGTATCAATTTTATTGGTATTAGAAAAAATAGAACAACAGATAAAAAGCCTCGTTTTTATGATGTTGAAAATGTGACTTTAAACTATTCATATAACAAAGTTGAACGCAGAGATTTTGAAATTGAAAACTCGGTTAATAAAACACTACGTATTGGGGCAAATTATGCACATAATTTTAACCCAGTTACTATTGAACCGTTCAAGAAAAACGACTCACTTTTCACGGGTAAATATTGGAAAATTTTAAAAGATTTTAATTTCAATTTATTGCCAACCAGTTTTACAATTAATACAGATATTAACAGACAGTTCAATAGACAAAAATTTAGAGAAATTGATTTAACTGCAGGTAGTGGAAATATAGGTATTGAAGAGTTGTTTAGAAGAAATTACACCTTCGATTTTCAATATGCTATTAACTATAACCTAACCAATTCGTTACAATTTAACTTTACTGCGGCTAACAACAATATTGTTCGAAATTATTTTAAAGACAATGATTTAATTGCAGGAGAACAAGATGGTGACTTGGATGTTTGGGATGGTTTATTAGATGTAGGAGATCCAAATAGGCAAACTCAAAACCTTGGAATCACTTATCAGTTGCCACTTAACAAAATACCAACATTTAGTTTTATTGATGCAACATATCAATATACAGGTAGTTTTCAATGGCAAAAAGGGTCAGATTTATTTGGGAATTTAGAGGTTAATGGGCAAACTTATGATTTAGGAAATACCGTTCAAAATTCAAACGTTCATAATATCAATACGTCGTTGGATATGAAACGTTTTTACAAGTACATAGGTTTGGTTAAAAAACCAATTAGAAGAGTAAGAACAAGAGCAACACCTGGTGGTGCACCTCCAGGAGCAAAACAAGAGGAAGCTAAAAAGCCAACTAAAAGACCAAAAAATCAATCCGTTACAAAACTTTTAAACGCAGGTGTTGATATTTTAACAAGTATTAAAAGAATTCAAGTAAATTATTCTGAGAATAATGGTATGTTCTTGCCAGGTTATACAAATACTCCAGGGTTTATTGGTACCTTAAAACCAACAGTTGGTTTTACATTTGGTAGTCAAAGCGATGTTAGATATTTAGCAGCAAGACGTGGCTGGCTAACAACGTTTGATGAGTTTAACCAACAATATACAGCAACAAATACAAAACAATTAGATATTTCTGCAAGTTTACAACCCGTTAGAGATTTAAAAATAGACATAGTTGGAAATAGAGCATATTATCAAAATTTTACCGAAAACTATCGGGTTGAAAATGGGGTATATAACCCTTTGACGCCTAATACTTTTGGTAATTATAATATTTCAACAGTGTTGATAAAAACAGCATTTAGTAAGAGTGATGAGGTAAGTTCTCCTGCTTTTGATGACTTTAGAGTTAACAGATTAAAAATTGCAGACAGGCTAGCTAAAAAATTCTATGGGACTGATTCTTATACCAGAGATGCAGAAGGCTTTCCTGAGGGTTTTGGAAAAAACAACCAAAAGGTGTTACTGCCAGCATTTTTAGCCGCTTATTCCGGTCAAGATGCCAACAAAATAACAACCAGTGCTTTTAGAGACATTCCAATACCAAACTGGGATTTAAAATACACAGGATTCATGAAGTTTAATTGGTTTAAAAAGCGTTTTAAACGTTTTTCTGTAACCCATGGCTATCGTTCATCCTATACCATCAATCAGTTTAGCACCAATTTAAATTTGGATTTAAATGGCACTGATAATGATGCTCCTCCAACTCCTGGTCTTCCTTATGCAGATCAATCAGATGCTTCAAAAGATCAATCAGGTAATTTTAAGAATGAACAACTATTCAGTAATATCAATTTAACAGAATTATTTAGCCCGTTAGTTAGAATAGATATGGAAATGAAAAATTCTGTTAGAATTCTAGCGGAAATCAAAAAAGATAGAATGTTATCATTGAGTTTTGATAATAATTTAGTCACCGAAGTTCAGGGATATGAATATATAATAGGATTAGGTTTCAGAATTAAAGATTTGCCTATTCGCTCTAAGTTAGCAGGACCAAAAAAGCGTGTTGTTAGTGATTTAAATATGAAAGCTGATATTTCTGTAAGAGATAACAAAACAATTATTAGGTATTTAGATTTAGAAAACAATCAAATTACATCTGGACAAACCATTTGGGGGTTTAAATATTCCGCAGATTATGCGTTTAGTAAAAACTTAACTGGAATTTTTTATTTTGATTATACCTTTTCAGACTACGCGATTTCAACGGCTTTTCCGCAAACAACAATTAGATCAGGATTTACTATCAGATATAATTTTGGTAATTAAATATTTTAAAACAACTTGAAAAATGGGTATATAGCATAGCCAAAAGATGTGTTTCTTTTAATTCAAACTCCCTTTAACCTTACTAATACCCAGTAATCTGACATCGCTATTGAGCTAAGCTCGGTATCTTCAAAGAAAAATATATTTTCATTTTGATAACTCTCAAGGGGACAATTGTTAACGTAAATAGAGTATGTTTTAGATTCTGGCTAAATTGTTGAAACATCACGAAATTTTTATTCTAAAGTTTAATATGTAATTTGTCCCCTTGAGGGGACTTTAGAGGTGTTCATAAGAGGTGTTCTTCAGAGAATTAGTATTTCTATATTTCTTCGATCAATTCTTTTACAGTATCTTCAATAAACAATAAAACACTAAACATATTTTTCTTAACTTTAACCAATAAGGAACGAAAAAAGTTGAGTGAATATATAACAAAACGAAAAGTAGAAAGTGTTTGAATTTAAATTACAAATAAATACATTTGCCAAATAAAAACTTAAATTAAAAACATGAACATTCCATCAGAATTAAAATATACTAAAGACCACGAATGGATTAAAATAGACGGTGATATTGCTACCATTGGAATTACTGATTTTGCGCAAAGCGAATTAGGAGATATAGTCTATGTTGAAGTAGAAACTGTAGATGAAACTTTAGAAGCTGATGAAGTTTTTGGAACCGTTGAAGCTGTTAAAACAGTATCTGATTTGTTTTTACCATTATCAGGCAAAATTATTGAATTTAATGAAGGTTTAGAAGATGAGCCAGAAGTTGTAAATTCAGACCCATACCATGCCGGATGGATGATAAAATTGAAGTGTTCAGATTTATCACAAGTTGATAAACTCATGTCTGCAGACGATTACAAAATACTTATAGGTGCTTAAAAAGGTTACGTTTTTAGTGGCCCTAGGATATTCAGTTGCATTAGGCGCAGTCAGTTTAATAACCTTAGACATTCCAAATGTACAGATTTCTTTTGCTGATAAAATATTTCATTTCTTAGCCTATAGCCTCTTTACCGTTTTATGGTATCTTGCCTTTTTTTATACGTTTAGTTTTAAAAAAAGAAAGTCAATAATATATGCTGCAGTTTTGGCAATATTATTTGGTATAGTTATTGAGGTTTTACAAGATACTATAACAACCTCAAGAACATTAGATGTATATGACGCTTTAGCTAATACTTTTGGGGCGTTAGTTACAACAATGATAATAGGGATTAAAAATAGTCTGTACGTTAAAAACTCTTAAACACTTGTTTTTTTGAAAAATAAATAGTTATTTTAGCAATCAGGATAAACGATTTAAATTATGGAATCTAAAAAAAATACCAAAGCAAATGTTGGACGTAACAGTTCACTTTACTTCGCCATTGGATTAGCGGCAATGTTGTTTATAACAAACTACGCTATTAATTACAAAACTTATGACAAATCTGATATTGACATCGGGCAATTAAATATGGATGAGTTAGATGAAGAAGAAATTCCAATTACAGAACAAATTCAAACACCACCACCACCACCACCTCCTCCTGCGGCGCCAGAAGTAATAGAGATTGTTGAAGATGAAGAAGAAGTTGAAGAAACGGTTATTGAATCTACTGAGGTTGATCAAGAAACAGAGATTGTAGAAGTGGAAGAAGTTGAAGTAGAAGAAGTTGAAGAAGATATTGATGTACCGTTTTCTGTAATTGAAAATGTGCCAATTTTCCCGGGTTGTGAAAAAGGAAACAACTCTGCAAAAAGAGATTGTATGTCTAAAAAAATAGCTCAATTTGTAAACAAAAAGTTTAATACAGAGTTGGCTAGTGATTTAGGTTTATCAGGAAGACAACGTATAAACGTTATTTTTAAAATTGATAAAACTGGTAATGTAGTAGGTATTCGTGCTAGAGCGCCACATCCAGGATTAGAAAAAGAAGCTACAAGAGTTATTGGTTTATTACCTAAAATGAAACCAGGAAAACAACGTGGTAAACCTGTAAATGTTCCATATTCGTTACCAATTATTTTCCAAGTTCAAGATTAAGAATAAGCATCTATATTTATAAATATTAAAACCTCGAAGATTAAACTTCGGGGTTTTTTATTTTACTCATCCATTGGAGCCATCGAAACTGTATTTCGCAGTTTTGGGAGAGGTATAAAATCCCGTTACAAAACTGTAACGGGATTTTTTTTTTGGTATGCTTATTGTGATTTTATCATAACATTAACCTGCCTGCCGTCAGGCTGGCATTTAATCTATAATTATTATGAGGAATCAAAAGAATTCTCACGAACTCATTCGGCAAAATGAGCAAATCGTGAAAAAATCACAAAAGCATGATGCCAATTTACAAAAAAACTCGACCCTATATTTTCAAATAGGGTTAATTGTGTGTTTGCTAGTAGCATTCGGGCTATTGGAGATGAAGTTTGAAACGACAATTCCAAGCATTTCGAAAGTTCTTCCGCCCGATGATCCAATTGAAATTTCAGTTGAAAATTTCAAAGTTTATGTTGAACCTAAAACTGAAGTTCGGCCAGAGGTTAGGAAGAAAGTAATCTTGACTAATAAAATAAAAGAAGTTGATAATGATTTCAAATTAGAAAAGGTTATTGATATTATTACTAGTGAGCAGAATACTTCTTCAGAACCAGCAATTGATCCTAGTAAAATATCAGTTGTTGATAACCCTGATGATGATGGGTCTGTATCAATAGTTTTTGTTCAAAAAGTCCCGATTTATCCGGGTTGCGAAAATGCAAAGAATAACCCAGAAAGGAAAAAATGCATGTCTGAAAAAATTGGAAAACTCATTCAAAGGAAATTTGATGGAAGTGATATTGCATCTAATTACGGTTTGACAGGAAAACAAAAAATAGATGTTCAATTTACTATTGATAAAACAGGACATGTAACCGATATCAAAACGAGGTCTCCACATCCACAACTTGATAAAGAGGCAGTTCGTGTTATTAATTTTATTCCAGAAATGACTCCAGGAAAACAAAATAATAAAAACGTTGGTGTTATTTATAACCTGCCAATAGTATTTCAAGTTCAATAAATAATACCAATTTAACGTTCAAATGGTATACAGAAAAAAAAGTTTTTTTTGCACATGACAAAAATTTAGATCCGAACTGTAAGCTACATATAACGTATTACGACTTTTTCGTTACAAAGATCTCACAGGTTTTCAAAACCTGTGAGATCTTTGTTATCCTGAAAATGGCGAGTAGTTATTTCTCAAAATAAATTTTTGTCATGTACTTAATTTTTTATAAAACCCGGTGATTGTTTTGCATAGCCATAGCTACGGAAATCATGAACAAGGAAATAGAATGAAATATGAGCGAGTTTTAGCCGTTTTTTCTGAGTACATGACAAAAATTGATAATATATCGGATGTCAATCTGAGCGCAGTCGAAGACATTGGAAATATCGTATTCAAAAGCATTTCGACTGCGCTCAATGTGACACTTTTATATTTTTGTCATGTACTAAACCTTTTTTTAGGAAATAGAGAAAGTCAAGATGAGTTCTATGACTAGAATCTAAAAATATAGTATCTTTCTAGTCTAAATTAATACTTAACAAAAAAACATGAAGCAATTCATTGTACTACTCCTACTTTTAGTTCAATATAATGTCTATTCTCAAAATGCTTTACTGTCTGAAAAGGCACCAGTTTTTCCTAATTGTGAAAGTGTAGCTATTGATTCATTACAGGCGTGTTTTGATAAACATGTAAAAGATATTATTTACAATAATTTTAAAGTTCCAGAACGCGTTTCAAAAGAAAGTTACAAAGGCGAAGTTGTTGTGATTTTTGAAGTAGATACTACGGGCCGGTTTCGAGTGATTTATACAGATGCTTTATATAATGAATTAAAAGAAGAAGCTAAGCGTGTTTTTTCTGAGTTCCCAAAGATTAAACCAGCAACTTATAACGGCAGAACAACATTTAAGCAATATTCTATTCCTATTAAAATACCGTTAGTTAATCAATCTGTGGTTTCGCAAGATTTAGCTAAAGAAAAAGAAATTTCTAAGTTAGAAGAAGCTGCTAAGAAAGAGTTTGATGATATTGATAAAGGGTTGAAAGCTTTTAAAAGCAAAGCTTTTAAAAGTCAGTTAAATATTCAATTTACACATAGTGACTACGCTAGGTTTGATAGGCAAATGAACCTTATAGGAACAAATAGTCATACGGCATCTAAACCGTTTGTTTATGAAGAGGTTTCAAAATATTATGATTTTGAAGGGGAACAAGAACAATTGAAAAAAGAAACGGAAACTTGGGGAGGAAAAAAATTGTGGAATGAACATTTGGTTCAGTTACAAAGTGAAGATTATTGGTTTACCGTTGATCCTATTTTAGATTTACAAGTTGGTAAAGACACGGATGCTGAATTTAGTTCGACATACAACAATACCAGAGGATTATTGGTGCAAGGTGGCTTAGGTAGTAAATTAAATTTTTACGCTTCTGTTTTTGAAAGTCAAGGACGATTTGCAGATTATGTAAATAGGTATGCAGAAAGTTTAAAAGCATTTGGACCAGATCCAGCCATAATTCCTGGTCGAGGTATTGCAAAACGTTTTAAATCGGATTCTTATGATTATCCGGTTGCCGAAGCTTACTTATCTTATACACCATCTAAATTTATAAATATTCAATTTGGGCATGGTAAAAATTTTATTGGTGACGGATACCGTTCGTTATTGGTAAGTGATGTTGCGAGTCCGTATCCGTTTTTGAAATTAAATACTAAATTCTGGAAAATAAAATACACGAACACTTGGATGTGGCTAAAAGATGTACGCCCAGAAGTAGAACAGGATAAAGCTTTTTTGACTAAGTATATTGCGAATCATTATTTAAGCTGGAATGTGTCAAAACGTTTAAATATAGGTTTATTTGAATCTGTATTGTGGACCAATTCTAACGGTAGAGGTTTTGATGTGAACTACTTAAACCCTATTATTTTTTATAGAGCTATTGAGTTTGAAACAGGTCAAGGTGCTGGTAATGCTTTGATGGGAGCTTCAGCAAAGTATAAATGGAACAATAATGTGAATATTTATAGTCAGTTTATTTTAGATGAATTTTCGTTAGGTGATGTAAAAGGAGGAGAAAAAAGCTGGAAAAATAAATTTGGCTATCAATTAGGTGTTAAATATTATAATGCGTTTAAAGTTGATAATTTATTGTTGCAATTTGAATATAATCGTGTAAGGCCATATACTTATTCGCATAATACCATTGTACTAAACTATGCAAACAATAACCAACCTATGGCACATTTATGGGGCGCCAACTTTAGTGAGGCTATTATAATTGGACGTTATCGCTATAAGCGCTGGTTTGGTGATGCTAAACTAATTTTTGGAACGCGTGGATTAGATTTTAATAATGGTGTTGATAATTTTAGTTACGGCGCTGATATTTATAGAGATTATAACGATAGACCTTTTGATACCGGTGTTGAAGTTGGGCAAGGCATAAAAACAAAAATATTTAACGGTAATCTACAAGCGGGTTATTTGATAAATCCTGCTACTAATTTAAAGGTGTTTACTGATATTACGGTTCGGAATTTTAATCCAGATGCCATAACAACATCAACGTTTAAAAACAATACCGTTTGGTTTAATTTTGGAATTAGAACCGATTTGTTTAATTGGTATTTTGATAATTAAATTACTGTTTTGTCATTCCCACGAAGGTGGGAATCTCATAAATTGAATCTCTTACCTTAAATTAATTTGGGACTTTACTTTTTACTACTTTTTTAAACTTTTATAAAGTGTTCTTCGCATTTTTTCTGAAGAGATAAAACAGCAACCATAATTTAGATCGTCGTAGGTTTTGGTTAAGCTTGCATTTAATACGACATCCTCTTCGGTTTTTTTATTGCTAATTTCGGTTTCAACTTTGTTTTTTAAATTTTCTAGCATGTTTAAAAACGTGGTGTATTCCTTTTTGTTTGATTGATTACCATGACCTGGGATAATTTTGGTGTTGTCGTCAATTAGAATCATAGCACTTTTTGCAGCTTGTATGTAACCGTCAACACTTCCGCCAGAGTTTAAATCGATGTATGGGTAGCGGGCGTTAAAGTATGTGTCGCCTGTGTGTAGAACGTTGCTTTTTGTGAAATATAATAGCGCATCGCCATCTGTATGGGCGTTGTCTACATGAAAAATGATGACTTGCTCGCCATTGATGTATAAGCTCAATTTATCATTAAAAGTAATTACAGGAAGTGACGCATCGGATTGTTTTGAATTACTTTTTACACGTTTATACACATTATCGTGAGCAATGATGGTTGTGTTTAATTTGGATATGTTTTCGTTACCTCCGGTATGGTCTCCGTGGTGATGTGTATTTGCTAAAAATTTGATGGGTTTATCGCTAAGTTTTTTAATAGCGTCTAAAATTTTTGGCGTTAAGGGAGCAAATTGGCTATCAATCATAAAAACACCATCGTCACCAACTGAAATCCCAATATTTCCACCTTGTCCTTCTAACATATAAATATTTTCAGTGAGCTTATGGGTTGTAATAGTTACGGCTTTGTTTTGTGCACAAGTTGTTATTACTAAACCAAAAGTAAATAGTGAGATAATGAGTTTTAGAGATTTCATGTATGTAGTAGTTGAAAATTATTTGCACAATAAAAATACAACTTTTGGTTTATATTTGGGGCTCAATTTTAATATAGAACAAATTTATACTTTTTGAATAATGCCACGAATGCACTATTTTTTTCTTTTATTATGGATTAATTTAAGTATATGACAAAAATTAATTTTGAGAAATAAACGACTCGAAATTTTCAGGTCTACGTAATGAAAAAGCCGTAACACACTATATATGTGCGGTTTATAGTTCTATTCTAAATTTTTGTCATGTACTAAATGGATTGTTACAAAATGAATCTACACTAATTTTAAAAAAAAAGCTACAGATTTTTTTATTCGTGATAATTATTTCAACACCTATTTTTAGTTTTATTCGTGCATTAGTGGCAAAAATGACTCTAAAATAAAAGTATGAGTTTCCCCTGAAATTTAGTGTTATAGCATTGCTCAAATTGCTTTTATAGAGTATCTTTGCACTCGCCATACAAAAGACGTCAAGAACATACCATATTGAGTTATTCAAAACCTTCATTAGCAACTCCTTCTGTAATCTCAGATTTTAAGGAAATCACTAAAATGCGATTAGCATTAAGTGTAGTGTTTTCTTCGCTTGCTGGCTATTTATTAGGTGTTGAAACTGTAGATTTTAAAACTTTGGTTTTATTAGCTTTTGGGGGTTACTTTATGGTTGGCGCTTCAAATGCGTTCAATCAAATTATTGAAAAGGATTTAGATGCCTTAATGGATAGGACTAAAAACAGACCTATACCTGCAGGACGAATGTCTGTGAATACTGCTTTTGTTATTGCATCGATATTTACTTTATTAGGCATTATAATTTTATATACCATCAATAAGCAAACAGCTATGTTTGGTGCTATATCTATTTTTATTTATACCTGTATTTATACCCCTTTAAAAACAAAAACACCTATTGCTGTATTTGTTGGTGCTATTCCCGGAGCTATTCCGTTTATGTTAGGTTGGGTTGCGGCTACTGATGATTTTGGGATTGAACCCGGAACCTTGTTTGCATTACAATTTTTTTGGCAATTCCCGCATTTTTGGGCTATTGGTTGGTTCCTTTTTGAAGATTATAAAAAAGGTGGTTTTTATATGTTACCTACAGGAAAGCAGGACAAGGGCACTGCAGTACAAACGATAATGTACACTATTTGGACAATTTTAGTGTCTATAATTCCGGTTTTTGGCTTTACTGGTAAGTTGCAACTATCTATTGTGGCAGCGATACTAGTTTTTCTTGTAGGCTTATGGATGCTATATTATGCCATAGGATTGTTTAAAAAAATGACTGAAAAAGCAGCAAAACAATTAATGCTTGTTAGTGTGTCTTACATTACTTTAGTGCAAATTATTTATGTTGTAGATAAATTTATCAGATAAATTATGGATTTAACTCAAGGTACTCACGAAGAAAAAAATAACAGAGCAAAAAAAATGATGCTTTGGTTTGGAATTATTTCCCTAATTATGTCTTTTGCTGGATGGACAAGTGCATTTGTAGTGAGTAGTTCGAGACCAGATTGGTTAAAAGATTTTCAACTGCCAAATGCTTTTATAGTTAGTACGATAGTTATAATTATTAGTAGTTTAACCTTTATTTTAGCAAAACGGGCTTTAAAAAGCGGGAATCATAAAGCAACAACACTTTGGCTGTTTGCAACATTAATTCTGGGTGTTGTTTTTATTTTCAATCAGTTTTCTGGCTTTCAAGAAATTATTGATTTAGGTTATAATTTTACCGGTCCTACCAGTAATGTAACCATGTCTTACATTTATTTGATAGCGATTGTGCATATTTTACATGTTGTTGTTGGGCTAATTTGCTTGTTAGTGGTAATTTATAATCATTTTAAACAAAAGTATAACCCAACTAATATGTTAGGTTTAGAGTTGGTAGCAACGTTTTGGCATTTTATAGATATACTGTGGGTGTATCTCTTTTTGTTTTTATATTTTGTGAGGTAATAAAATGTAAGTAAGTCTTTAATTGGCTGTTTTATTAGGGTTCTGGCGGATAAGTGTGTTAGGGATTGAAGGGCATGTTTGATCCCGATGATAATCGGGAGAGTAGTGTGAAAGCCCGACTTTTTGTGATCCTGCAAGGTTTTAAAAACCTTGTTGGTATGAGCAAAACGGAACGCCCATACCATTTTTAACCTAAATTAATTTCTTGTTTTTAATTTTTAAAGCAGTATGTTTTATTAGATAAATAAAATCATTATTTTTGTCCAACTTTTAAACAATATCTGTTTAAAGTGCATGATGAAGTAAATAAAGCGACTTTGCTTTTTTGTTATATGACGCTATGATTGTTTTGAATAGCCTAAGCTATGGGAAACATGAACAAGGAAATAGAACGAAAAATGAACGAGTTTTATGCTTTATTATGTAATTTAAAAAGATATACTAACCATTATATATGAGTACAGCAGTAGTAGAAGGTAAAGCTTGGGGAGGTGGTAACCAGCCACTGAAAGCAAGTTACGGTAAAATGATGATGTGGTTTTTCATCGTTTCAGATGCTTTAACATTCTCAGGGTTTTTAGCAGCTTACGGATTTTCAAGATTTAAGTTTATTGATTCATGGCCAATTGCCGACGAAGTGTTTACTCACTTTCCGTTTTTACATGGTGTTGACGCTCCAATGTACTATGTGGCATTTATGACGTTTGTGCTTATTATGTCGTCTGTAACCATGGTATTAGCTGTAGATGCTGGGCATTACATGAACAAGCAAAAAGTAACCTTATACATGTTTTTAACCATTATTGGTGGTTTAATTTTCGTTGGGTCTCAAGCTTGGGAATGGAATACATTTATTAACGGCGATTACGGTGCAATACAAACTAAAGGAGGTAATATTTTACAGTTTGGAGAATATGTAGAGCAGGATGGTGAAAAAGTTTTTAAGCGTGTTGCCGTCAGAGATTTTGCAGCTATTGATGTGCACAAAGAAAGAATTCAGCAAGAACGTAATAATGGTTTATGGTTCGTTGATGAGGGTACACTACCAAATTATACTGTCGCTGAGGTTTCTAATGGTTTAGTAGCAAATAGCAATATTCTGGTAAGAACTCAAATTATAAACGAGGAAGGTGAAAAAACAGTTTTATCAAGAGCGGAGTCTATAAGCCAAATTAAGAAGAATGGAAAATTGTATGTTGAAGGCGCAAATCTTCATGTAAATGAATATGGTTCGCCACTATTTGCTGATTTCTTTTTCTTTATAACAGGATTTCATGGATTTCACGTATTTTCAGGGGTTCTTATTAATATCATTATTTTCTTCAATGTTGTTTTAGGCACGTATGAAAGACGAGGAAGTTACGAAATGGTTGAAAAAGTAGGGCTGTATTGGCACTTTGTAGATTTAGTTTGGGTATTTGTATTTACATTCTTCTACCTTGTATAATAAATAATTTTTTTATTTCCGTGAAGACGGAAATCTTTTAAATCAGAGCAAAAATGGCACACGAACATAAATTAGAAATATTTAGAGGATTAGTAAAATTCAATACCAATACTCAAAAAATTTGGGGGGTTTTAGTTTTTTTAACTATAGTTACTGTAATTGAAGTTGCTTTAGGTATTTCAAAGCCGGAAAGCTTAATGACAAAGTTTTTAGGAATGAAAATCTTAAACTGGATCTTCATCATTTTAACCATAGTAAAAGCATATTACATTACTTGGGATTTTATGCACATGCGTGATGAAACTAAGGCTTTAAAACGTATGGTAGTTTGGACAGCCATTTTCCTTATTCTATATTTAATATTCATCTTATTACAAGAAGGCGGTTACGTTTTTGATGTATATGACGCTGGATACATAAAAAAAGATTTTTAACTATTTAGATTAGTTAAATTCAAGTATAAAGGCGGTTTTTAAACCGCCTTTTTTTATTTTTGCATAGCATTTAATACAATAGTAATACTATTATTTAATGGATTATAAAAAGGTAAGTCGATATGTAGTTTTAGGAATTTTATTCTTTCTGCCTGTAACTTTTTTATTGTTTCTATATCCAGCTACACATAATTACACACCATTAGATATTGTAAATGAATCGGTTTTAGATTTAGACAACTTTATATCAAACTCAGAAGACAAAGTCCTTTTAAAAGATCACATAACTGTGCTTGGTTTTTTTGGAAATGATACTGAAAAAAGCAGCACCATGGCCTTAAACTTAAAGGAGCTGGTTTACGACAAATTTAAAGGATTCAAAAAATTTCAAGTAGTTATTTTAATGCCTAAAGGAACGGAAGAAGCTGTTAAAAAACTGAAAGCTGAAATTAGCTCTTATCAAGATTTAAGATTTTGGCATTTTGTATTTGGAGAATCAAGTGATATTAAACGTGTATTTTTTAGCCTAAAAACTAAAGGAAATTTATCCTCTAATTTAGCAACCAATCAAGTTTATTTAGTCGATAAAGATTTGAATCAACGTGGGAGATTAGATGATAGAACGGATAATGAATTAGAAAAACAGAAGCCTGTTTACGGTTTATATGGCTATGATTGTATTGAAGTAGCCGAAATAAAGAATAAAATGAGTGACGATTTACGTATTTTATTCACGGAGTACAGACAAAAACGAAAAGGTGAATTTAATTCTGATACCAGAAGAGCAACCGATTTAAAAGCTGAAACAAATTAATAAACTTTTGTTTGGTTTTGCTTGTCACACTGAGCGCAGTCGAAGTGCATTTGAAACCTAATTAGGTTGACTGATGAGATTCCCTCCTTCGAGGGAATGATAAAAAAATTAAAATGAAAAAAACAAATTATTCATATATAGGAATAGCCTTTATTATTCTTGTTTTTGGAATTATTTTTATTCCGAAAATTATAGACAGGATATCTAATGATGATATTTCTAGACACGAAAGTAGAAGTAACCAACAAAAAGAGCAGGGTTCTAAAACCTCCGATTTAGTATTTATTACTAGTAATGGTGAAAATCGTAAAGTGCCAAACTTTTCTTTTGTCGATCAACATGGAAAAACTATTACGAACAAAGATTATGAAGGTAAGGTGTATGTTATAGAATTCTTTTTTACTTCATGCCCAACTATTTGCCCTAGAATGAATAAAAACCTTATTCATATTCAAAATGAATTTATAGATTTTGAAGATTTTGGAGTAGCATCTTTTAGCATTAATCCAGATTATGATACTCCAGAAGTTTTAAAGGCGTACGCAGAAAAATATGGAGTAACAAATCCTAATTGGCATTTAATGACAGGTGATAAAGAAACTATTTATAAATTGTCAAACGAAGGGTTTTATATTTACGCTGCAGCAAACCCAGATGTTGAAGGTGGTTTTGAACATTCAGGTAATTTTGCGCTAATTGATAAAAATGGGTTTATAAGAAGTAGAGTTGTAAACGGAAACCCTATTATTTATTATAATGGTATAACTTCTGAATCTGAAAAAACAGATGAAGATGGTAAATCAGAAGAGATTAGTGCCTTAAAAGAAGATATAAAAAAGTTGCTTAGCGAGTAATACCAAATGAATTTGAAAATGATTGATAATAAATTTGAGTTATATTTCATCTAAAGGTAATAGAAACTAATTTAATCGATTATTTTGAAGTTTATTTGGTATAATGTCATTCTGAGCGCAGTCGAAGAATCTAATTATGAAGGATTATGATTGAAGATAAAAAAATTTTAAACGAAAAAAAGTACAACAAGTTAGTTGTTGTATTATCAATTATAATACCTGTAGCAGTAGCTGCTCTTTTTGGAATAAAAATTGATGTTGAATTACCTGTGTTTTTGCCACCTATTTATGCAAGTATCAATGCGCTTACAGCCTTTGTTTTAGTTTTGGCATTTATGGCCATTCAAAAGAAGAAAATAAAACTTCATGAAAGGTTAATGAAGTTTGCAATAGTTTTATCGGTGTTATTTTTACTATTGTACATTGCTTATCATATGACAAGTGATTCTACTAAATTCGGAGGAGAAGGGATAGCAAAATATCTATATTATTTTATATTATTAACACATATTTTGTTATCAATACTAGTGATTCCATTTGTATTAATCACTTATGTTAGAGCGATTACGAACAATATTGAAAAGCATAAAAAAATAGCGAAAATTACTTTTCCATTATGGCTTTATGTTGCTATTACTGGAGTTGTTGTATATATAATGATTTCACCTTATTACGTTTAGGAGAGTACAAAAGTTTGATGTAAGCACTTAACTTAGCTGGTGGGTGCATTAGGGATAGCAGTAGAAAGCCCACAGCGAGTTCCGATAGTTATCGGATAAGCGAGGACTTGTAACGAATAGCCCGACCTTTTGCGATCCTGCAAGGTTTTAAAAACCTGGTAGGTATGAGTAAAGGGGAATGCCATAATTAAAATTGATGCACCATTTTTTAAATTTTTAGTTTTGAAACATAAAATAATCTTTTTTCTCTTTTCTTTTCTCTTTTTTCTAAAGGGTAACGCACAATGCGCTATGTGTCGTGCCGTATTAGAGAGTGAAGAAGGACAAACAACAGCAAAAGGGATTAATGACGGCATTGTGTATTTAATGGCTATACCATATATACTTGTTGCTGGCATTGGATATTTTATTTACAGAAAATATAATACGTTAAAAAAAGAATAAAAACTTTTTTCTACTGCTTTTGTAACATTCCTTTGTATGGTTAGTCTAACTAAAAAGCTTTAATGCTTTACTAAATCAATCTACTCATGTTAAAGATTCATCAACTTCACAAATCCTATCCTATAGGAGATTCAAGTTTACATGTTTTAAAGGGCATAGATCTTAATGTTGAAGACGGTGAGATGGTTGCCATAATGGGGTCTTCAGGTTCAGGGAAATCTACATTACTTAACATTATTGGGATGTTAGATGAAGCGGATTCAGGCGAGTATATTCTTGATGGTCTGCCAATTAAAAATCTTACCGAAAAAAAAGCCGCTGTTTATAGAAATAAGTTTTTAGGTTTTATTTTTCAATCGTTCAATTTAATAAATTACAAAAATGCACTTGAAAATGTTGCACTTCCGCTATATTATCAAGGTATGAAGCGTAAAGAACGTCAAGAAATAGCAATGTTTCACTTGGGGAAAGTAGGCTTGACAGATTGGGCAAAACATTTACCAAAGGAGCTTTCTGGTGGTCAAAACCAGCGTGTTGCTATTGCTAGGGCATTAGCGGCAAATCCTAAATTACTATTAGCCGATGAACCAACAGGCGCTTTAGATACTACAACATCTTACGAAATTATTGAATTCATTCAGCAATTAAATGATGAAGGAAAAACAATTTTAATGGTAACACACGAGGAGGATATAGCTAATATGTGCAAGCGTATTGTGCGCCTTCGTGATGGCGTTATTATGGAAGATAAAAAAGTAACCCAAGTAAGAGCAGAGCATGTTTGATTTAGACCTTTGGCGAGAAATATTTCAAAGTATAAATAAGAATAGAACGAGAGGTTTACTCTCTGGTTTTACGGTAGCCTTTGCTATTTTACTTTTCACTATACTATTTGGTATAGCAAACGGCCTAGAAAACACCTTTGATTCATTTTTTGTAAAGACTGCAGATAATATTATAAAAATTGACAAAGCCACGACTTCAAAACCTTACAAAGGTCTTCAATCGGGGCGTCAAATATTTTATGATAATACAGATTATGAGTTTGTTAAAAATGAATTCAAAGATCAGATAGAATATATATCAGGTAATTTAGGTAGATCCTATCAAGTAAGATCAACTTATGAAAAGGGTAGTTATAATGTTACAGGCGTATCTCCAGATTACCAGTTTATTGAGAAGATTGAAATTAAAGAAGGCCGTTTTTTAAACTTAAACGACTATAACAAAAACAAGAAAGTTATAGTTATTGGCAGATTAGTAGAAGAAGATTTGTTTTTAAAAACCTCTGCTATAGGTAAATATTTAAATTTAGAAGGTATTCAATTTAAGGTTGTTGGGGTATTTACAGATAATGGTGGAGACCAACAAGAACGTTTAATGTATATACCTACCACCACTATACAACATCTATATATTGGGGATAATACGCTTAGAGATATTAGCTTAACCTATAATCGTGATATTGGCATAGATAAAGCCTTAGCTTTTGGTGCAGCGCTCACCAAAAAATTGAAGATTCGTAAAAATGTAGCTCCCAGCGATCAGCGCGCTATAAGAGTATTTAATATGGCTCAACAAACCAAAGGGATAGAAGTTATGACTTCAGGGTTGGGGATTTTAATAATAATAATTGGTTTAGGAACGCTAATAGCCGGCATTGTTGGGATTAGTAATATCATGATTTTTATTGTTAAAGAGCGCACTAAAGAAATAGGCATAAGAAAGGCTTTAGGAGCATCACCAAAATCCATCGTATCTATAATTTTATTAGAATCAGTTATAATTACTGCTATTTCCGGTTATGTAGGTTTGCTTGCGGGTGTTGGTGTTTTGAAATGGATAGGACCAAGCTTAGAAAAATATTTTATAACAAATCCAGAAGTGCATTCTAATATTATAATAACGGCAACTATTATTTTAATAGCAGCTGGAGCTTTAGCAGGGTTTTTTCCGGCTAAAAGAGCATCTAGAATTAAACCTATAATTGCATTAAGAAATGGGTAATTGGTTTAAATTTTTATTTGATAAAGATACTTGGGCAGAAGTTTACTCTAGCCTAAGCAAAAATATGCTTAGAACCATTTTAACTATGGTTGGTGTTTGGTGGGGTATTTTATTACTTATTGGTTTGTTAGGTTCAGCCAGAGGTATAGAAAATAATTTCAACTTACTTTTTGAAAACTTCGCTACAAATAGTGTTTTTATTTTTGGAGGTAATACAAGTGTGCCTTTTAAGGGTTACGAGTCTGGAAGACCAATAATTCTTAAAACAGAAGATGTTAATAAAATTCAAGAAAATATTGAAGGTGTAGAATTTGTTGTTCCAAGAAATATTAGAAATTTAACTGTAAGCCGTAAAACATTGTCTGGTACTTTTACAGGGACAGGGGATTACCCGCTTTTAGACATTGTTGCAAAACAAAATTTATTGTGGGGTCGATTCATTAATCAAAGTGATATTGATGAACGCAAAAAAGTAATACTAATATCTGAAGATGTTTACAAACAAATATTTCAAAAGGATGAATATCCTATTGGAGAAATTGTTTTAGTTGGCAATATAAATTTTAAAGTTATTGGTGTTTACACAGTTGTAAATTTTGGCGGGCCACAAATAGATTTTAATATGCCATTTACAACTGGTCAGCAATTATATAATGTTGGAGGAAGAGTAGATTGGATGATGATTACGGGGAAACCAGAATATGATATAAATCAAATAGAAGCAGACACAAAATTGTTGTTAAAAAATATGAAAAAAGTACACCCCGATGATAACAGAGCCTTTAATGGTTTTAATTTGGGAGAGCGTTTTAGTAGGTTAACAGGTTTTTTAACAGGGATGCAATTTTTAACCTGGTTTGTTGGTATCGCAACTTTAATTGCTGGTGTATTTGCTATAGGAAGCATATTGTTAATAACCGTTAAAGAACGCACAAAAGAAATAGGAATAAGACGCGCATTAGGAGCAACACCAATTGTAATTAAAAGACAAATTATAGTAGAATCTGTTACCATGGCTTTGGTGGCTGGGTTTGTTGGTATAATAAGCGGCGGTTTAATTTTAATGTTGCTGAATAGATCGATGCTAAATAGTGATAATCCTTGGATGAGGAACCCTTCGGTTTCAATTGCTATTGTGTTTTTTTCACTATTGATAGTAATCGTATTAGGCACATTAATTGGTTTAATACCAGCAAATAAAGCAACAAACGTTAAACCCATTGACGCATTAAGAGAAGAGTAAAAAGGAAATTAAAAATGAACCTTCTATAACTTGAAAATTGGTATTCAAATGGACTAAATATAGAAGCACCATTTGTCAAATTAATAAAATGAGAATAGCTAAATGAATAAATCAGTAAAAATTATTATCGGAATTGTAGCATTACTTTTATTTGCAGTGGTTTTAAAATATTTTAAAGATGCTAATGCTAAAAATATAGAAGACTTCAATGTTGAGGAACCGTTCTATACTTCAATAAACTCAAAAGTGGTAGCCACAGGAAGTTTAAACCCTGAGGAAGAAATAGAGCTCAAACCACAAATATCTGGTATTGTGGATGATATATTAGTTGAAGAAGGTGATGTTGTTAATAAAGGCGATTTAATTGCCAAAATAAGAATTGTGCCTAATGAGCAGGCTTTAACGAGTGCAAACAGTCGAGTGAATTCGTCAAGATTATCTTTTGATAATTCTAATACACTATATAAAAGAAATAAAGTGCTTTTTGAGAAAGGCGTGATATCACAACAAGATTTTGAGAATAGTGAGTTGTCAATGAATCAAGCGCAGGAGGCTTTAAAACAAGCACAGAATGATTATCAATTAATTCGACAAGGTTCTATTTCTGGCCAGCGGTTAGCGAATACCAATATTATTTCCCAAATCTCTGGAACAGTATTAGAAATTCCTGTTAGAATTGGAGACCAAGTTATTCAAAGTAATAATTTTAATGCAGGAACTACCATTGCTACAATAGCCAATATGAATAAAATGATTTTTCAGGGACAGGTTGATGAATCCGAAGTAGACAAGCTGGAAGAAGGTAAACCCATTAATATTATTATAGGAGCTCTTAATGAAAAAATATTTCCAGCAAAATTAGCTTTTATAGCACCTAAAGGAATTAGCGACAATGCTGGAGCCGTACAATTTACAGTTAAGGCAGACGTTGAAATTGATGCTTCCTTAAACATTAGAGCAGGTTTCAGTGCCAATGCAGAAATTGATATAGAAAGTAAGGACAGTGTATTTGCTGTTAGAGAGGCATTAATTCAGTATAACAGAATTACTGAAAAACCTTTTGTAGAAATCTCGATCGGAGATAATAAATTCAAGAAAGAAAATGTTGAGTTAGGTCTGTCGGACGGTATCAATGTTGAAATTACTGAAGGCGTTAAAGTAGGCGATAAAATTAAAGTTTGGAATAAAGCATCAAAAGACAACGAAGATGAAGAAGATTAATATTAAACAAGCCGTTTTAATTTTTACGCTTTTATGCTCTGTATCTTCCTTTGCACAACAAAAAAAATGGACGTTACAAGAGTGTGTAAATCACGCTTTAGAAAATAATATTACCGTAAAGCAAAGTCAAAATACATTACTAAGTAATGAGCAAGATATGATTGCTTCCAAAGGTTCTTTTTTACCATCAGTAAGTGCATCAGCCTCTCATAATTTATCTCTAGGTAATAGAGAATTATTTCCAGGTCAATTTATTGATAGAACAGATAATAGCACAAATATTGTTATAGGAGTCACTCAGACTATTTTTGATGGATTTAGGTTAACTAATTTGTACAAACAGTCTCAATTAAGATTAGAGACTAATCAATTAGAACTACAAAGAATAAGAGATGATATTTCATTAAATGTTGTGAACTCCTATTTAAATGTTCTTTTTAATAAAGAACGATTAGAGACCGCCAATGCACAATATAAATTCAGTGAAAAACAGTTAGATCAAGTAAATGAATTGGTAGAAGCAGGTGTACAACCTAAAGCTAATCTTTATGATGCTGAAGCAACTTTAAGTAGAGATGCTCAACAAGTTACTTTAGCAGAAAACAACTTTAATTTGGCATTACTTACCCTGTCTCAATTATTGCAAGTTACCTATAATGGGTTTAATGTTGAAATTATTAATATAGATACACCTTCAACCGCACTGCTTTACAATAACATAAATCCGGTTTTAAATTTTGCATTGCAAAATAGAGTTGAAATTAAAGTTGCAGAAAAAAATGTTGAAAATGCAGTTTTAGGTACTGAAATTTCTAAAAGTGGATTTTATCCAACAGTGAGTGCTAATTATGGTATAGGTTCAAATGTGTTTTTTACAAATTTAACAGATACCGAAGAAGCATTTTTTAATCAGCTTAATCAACAAAAGGGGCATCGTTTTGGGCTAAATTTAAACATTCCTATCTTTTCAAGATTTCAAAACAAAACAGCGGTTGCTAAATCTAGAATCCAAGAAGAAAATAGTAAACTTAATTTAGAGCAAGCAAAATTAGATTTAGAATCAAATATACAACGCGCATTTACTGATGCTCAAGCTGCATTTAAGGCTTATGAGGCCGCTAAAAAATCATTAAAATCTCAAGTCTTAGCATTTAATAACTCAAAAGAGCGCTATGATATTGGTAGTTTGACAGCTTTTGATTTAGAACAAGCTAGAGTACAATTAATAAATGCAGAGTCGTCTTTAATTAATGCAAAATATGATTTTGTTTTTAAAACAAAAGTTTTAGACTTCTACATGGGAAAATCGTTGACTGATTAGCTGTCGCAAGATCTTTCAGGTATTTAAAACATTGATATTCGGAAGAGTTTTTTACCGTTGCTATTATGTTTTAACACCCCTAAAGTCCCCTCAAGGGGACAACTCACTCAGTTAAACAGGACGATTGTCCCCTTGAGGGGACTTTAGGGGTGTTATTTAAAATATTTTACTTTTTTTTTCTCATTATTTAAGTGCTTTTAAAACCTAACAGATTTGCTTAATTATCAGAGTTAAAAAGAAGTGAAAATGTGAATATAAAACGATAGTTTTGTTTTTAATACTATATTACAAATGAGTAGCTATATCCTCAACATAGAATCGGCAACAACCAATTGTTCAGTATCTCTTTCAAAAGATGGTGAAACCATAGTTTTAAAAGAGGATAATGATAAAAGTTATTCGCATGCAGAAAGACTTCATGTTTATATTGATGAAGTTTTAAAAGAAGCCAATATAAATTTTAATGAATTAGATGCTATTGCAGTGAGCAAAGGTCCTGGGTCTTATACAGGTTTACGAATTGGGGTTTCAGCAGCTAAAGGATTGTGTTTTGCACTAGATAAACCATTAATTTCTATCCCAACTTTAGATGCGCTAGCAAACCAACTTAAAATTGATGATGGTGTTATTATTTCTATGCTTGATGCCAGACGCATGGAAGTGTATTCCGCTATTTACGATTCAAATTATAAGCAAATACGAGAAACCCAAGCTCAAATTTTAGATAAAACTTCTTTTAAGGATTATTTAAAACACCAAAAAGTTTATTTTATTGGTAACGGTGTTGAAAAAACAAAAACGTTAATCAATCACCCAAATGCCATTTTTATTGAAGCTAAATTACCTTCTGCTAATGACATGAGCTTGTTGGCTTATACTAAATACAAAATAAGCAACACCGAAGATGTAGCTTATTTTGAACCTTATTATTTAAAAGACTTTGTGGCTTTAAAGCCAAAGCCTAAATCGTAAAAAAAGACCTGTCAGGTTTTTAAAACCTGACAGGTCTGAGAATACTCTTTAAATATTAAAAGTTTAACCTTTCTTTCGTATTTCAACTTGATGTGGGTATGGAATTTCAATGCCAGCTTTATCAAGAGCTTCTTTAACATCCTCAGTAATACCAAAGTAAACCGCCCAATAATCGTCTGTAGTAGACCATGGTCTTACCGCGAAATTTATAGAACTATCTGCCAATTCAGAAACATTTACGGTAGGAGCAGGCTCTTTTAAAACTTTTGGATGCGATGTTAAAACATTCATTAAAATGGCTTTTGTTTTCTTAATATCAGAATCATAACCAACTCCGAAGGTTAAATCTACACGACGCGTGCCTTCTGTTGAATAATTAATTATATTTCCGTTTGATAACGAACCATTGGGAATAATGATTTCTCTGTTGGATAATCCAGTTAATTTAGTTGTAAAAATTTCAATTTCTTTAACAACTCCAAGTTCTCCTTGAGCTTCAATTAAATCTCCAATTTTAATAGGTTTAAAAATCATAAGTAAAACACCACCGGCAAAATTGCCTAATGAGCCTTGTAAAGCTAAACCAATTGCTAAACCAGCTGCTGCTAAAATGGCTGCAAAAGACGTGGTTTCTACTCCTACAGTTCCAAGAACAACAACAATTAGAATAATTTTTAATATCCAGCCTAACATGTTTAATAAAAACTTTTGAAGACTTTCATCATAATCTCTATTAGTCATTAATTTTCTGGTAGTCTTTATTATTTTTTTAATTACCCAAGAACCAATAAGCCAAATAACAACAGCTCCAAGAATTTTTAGTCCATAATCTAAGGCCAACTGAAGCCATCTTTCTGTATCAATGTTTTCTAAATTCATAATTTTTTTAAGTTTTTAGTAATCGCAAAGTTAAATACGAAACGTAAGTTTTTTAGTGTTTAAATGATAAAAAATGATTCATTAATTTTAAATAAAGCAAAAAATTAGCGCAATAATTGCAGGAACTGCTTGCACATATAATAACTTTATTTGCTTTGTGGAGTAAGACCCATATATACCTGCTATGGTCACACAAACAAGAAAGAAAATAGCAATTTTTATATCTTTTTGGATTATAGAGAATACAAGTCCTGCTGCCAAAAAACCATTATAAAGCCCTTGGTTAGCGGCGAGTACTTTGGTGTCTTCTGCAAATTGTTTCGATTTTAAACCAAAAGCTTTAATGCCTTTTGGTTTGGTCCACATAAACATTTCCAAAATCAGGAAATAAAAATGTTCAAAAGCTACAAAAGCTATTAGTATGATTGTTGTAAGTGTCATTTTTTTATAAATTTTATGGCGTCTTTTACTTCTGAAACAGGAAGTTTACAGGCCTTATTTACACACACATAAATAAGGGTATGGTTTGGGTTGTATCTATTTTCCAATAAAGGCATATTGTTTTTAGAAGTACTTCCAGCTATGAGTTTATTGGGGATATAGGTTTTGTTTAATGTGTTTATTTTCTGTTTGGCATCGGCACCAACTATAACCACTTCGTAGTAAGGTTTTGTGTAATTCAGCATTAAATCAAACCAATTAGAGTATCCTGATGGGTATTCTTGCATTTCTGGTTTTATATTGTTTAGCATAGTCATGGCGGTTTTACTGAAGTGTTCGTTATCAAAATAATGTGATAATTTAAACAGATTTTTTGCCATGATAGAATTACTTGCGGGAATAACATTATCTCTGAATTCAATACTTCTAGAAACCAGCGAAGCATCTTCATTTGAAGTGAAAAAGAACATATTACTTGCGCCATCGAAGAAATGATCAAAAGTATAGTTTGCTAAATCTCTAGCAGTAGTTAACCATTTTTCATTTAAAGTGTTTTCATAAAGCGTAATAAAGGCATCCATGGTAGAAGCATAATCTTCTAAATACCCATTTATACTACTTTTTCCGTTTTTATAATTATGATTTAATCCGCCATCTTCTCGTAATTGATTACTTATTATGAAATTTGCGTTTTTTTCCGCGGAAGCGAGATAATCATCATTTCCAAACACGCGATAAGCATCTGCATAGCCTTTAAGCATCATGGCATTCCAAGAAGTTAAAGTTTTGTCGTCTAATCTTGGTTTGAATCTTTTGTTACGTTCTTTAAATAAGATAGCTTTCCATTCGGCTTTCTTTTCAGCTAAAACAGTTTTAGTAAGGTTGTGCTTTTTTATAATCGAGTCATCATCATCTTTTCTAATGAGCACATAATTATCATGTTCCCAAAGCCCATAATTGTTTACATTATAATAGTCTGAAAACAATTCAAAATGGTCTTTTAAAAGCGTTTTTAATTCCTTTTTTGTCCACACATAAAATGCACCTTCTTCAAGTTCGCCTTCTGGGGTTTTACTGTCAGCGTCTAATGATGAATAAAATGCACCATTACTAGTGGTCATTTCTTGTTTTGTGTATTTTAAGGTTTCTGTGACGATGTCTTTGTATAATTCATTTTTACTAATCAGGTATGCATCAGCATATAAACTTACCAATTGCCCATTATCATAAAGCATTTTTTCAAAGTGAGGAACATGCCATTTAGCATCAACAGAATATCTTGAAAACCCACCAGCAATTTGATCAAAAACACCACCATAAGCCATTTTGGTTAGCGTTAGGTTAACAAATTCTAAAAGTTCTTTATCATTATTTTGATACGCATACCTTAATAGAAAATGATAATTATTTGGCATCATGAATTTTGGGGCTCTATTCATACCGCCTTGATTGTTATCAAATTGCTTTGACCAACTTTTAACTGCGTTTTGAATAAAGGGAGTATCAAAAATGGGTTCATCAGAATTCAATTGAACAACATCTAATGATTTAATGCCGGCTTCTAATTTACTAGCATAATCCTGAAGTTTTTCAGGGTTATCGACATATAATTTTGAAATTTGCTCTAAAGCATCTATCCACTGTTCTTTCTTAAAATATGTGCCGCCCCATACAGGTCTTCCATCTGGTAATGCAACCACATTTAAAGGCCACCCGCCACTACCTGTCATGAGTTGAACCGCATTCATATAAACTTGATCTACATCAGGGCGCTCCTCTCTATCTACTTTTATATTGATAAAGTTTTTATTCATCACTTGCGCTACAAGGCTATCTTCAAAACTTTCATGTTCCATAACATGGCACCAATGGCAAGCTGCATAACCAACACTAATGAGTATTAATTTATTTTCAGTTTTAGCTTTTTCTAAAGTGGTTTCATTCCATGCATTCCAATCAACAGGGTTGTGCGCGTGTTGTAATAGATAAGGACTAGTTTCATTAACAAGAGCGTTGGTGTATTGATGTTTCATGGACTTTGAATTCTGGCCTTTACAGCCTATAATAAGTATGATAAACGCGAGTGTAAAAAGGTGCTTCATTCACCAAAGTTAATGATTTAAATACCAATTTAATCAAGAAATATTGCCTATAAATCGTTTCTTTTCAGTTATAACAGCGTTAAAAAAAGAAACCGTAACGAAGGCTATGCTTTATTTTTTCGCCTTATTCTGCCTAAAAATAATTCAATTTATTTAAACAATATGTCATATTTAGTGTCTGGACGGAAACACAGCAAAATTAAATTTGTTTCTTTTTGCGCCCTTTCAGTTTATTTTTAATCGCTTGATACTAAGGCATCAACTCATAAAAACTAAACAAAAATGACATCAAAAATAATTCAAATTATAAAAATCGTCTGTTTCCGTCCAGACACTATTTAAATAGGTAATGAGCACAAAAAAAGCGTCCATATAATGAACGCTTAGGTTTTATATTGAAGCGGAATTTATTCTACTTCAAAAGTGATTTTTAAGTTTACCCTAAAGTCTGTTACCTCATCACCTTTTACGCTCGCACTTTGGTCTTGAACATAAACAGAACGAATATTCTTTATACTTTTTGATGCGTGTTTTACTGCTTTTTTGGTTGCATCTTCCCAACTTTTTTCTGAGTTAGCTAAAATTTCGATTACTTTTAAAACTGCCATGATTCTTTATTTTTAAATTAATAATTAGACTACCTCTTTAAAGGTAACGAATTTTAGACACAAATTGTATAACAAAGTCACAAGGATTTAACCGTTAATAGCTTCAACAGTTTCAACTTTTCCGGGTAACATTTCTTTGAGTATATTTTCAATACCGCTTTTTAACGTGTATGTTGAAGATGGACAACCACTACAAGCGCCTTGCAACATAACACTTACATTTTTTCCTGCTGAATCATAAGAAATAAACTGAATATTTCCACCATCACTAGCCACTGCAGGCTTAACATATTCTTCTAGAATATTTACAATTTCTTTTGAAATATCATCTAAAGCTTCAAAATTGCTATCAATTTGTTTAGAAGATTTTTGTAATGTTTCAAGGGCCTCTGGTAAAACAACATCTTTACCGTTTTCAATATAACTTTTAATAAACTCACGAAGTTCTATAGTAATATCTTGCCATTCAGCCATATCGTATTTAGTAATCGACACATAATTTTCGTCAATAAAAACACGTTGCACAAACGGAAAATGAAATAGTTCTGTCGCTAAAGGAGAGTGTTTCGCCTCGTCAATTGAAGTGAATTCAAAAAGGGCTGTTACTATTTTTTTGTTAGCTACAAACTTCATCACCGATGGGTTTGGTGTACTTTCTGCATAAACCGTTATAGGTACTTTTTTAGTAGTAGTGGAAGATTCTTCAACAACAATACCTCCATCATTTAAATAGGCTTCAATTTGTTCAGAAACTTCATCTTGTACATCATTCCACTCTACAATATCGTATCGTTCAACTGCAACAAAATTTCCAGATATATACACTTTTTTTACAAATGGCAAATAGAATAATTGCTGCGCTAATGGAGATGCTTTAGCTTCATCTATATTATTAAACTCAAAACTTTGGTGTTTGGTAATAAATTGATTGACCTCGAATTTTACTATGGCAGTATTTGATGTTTCTTGCACAGAAACCTTGAAAGTGTTCATTTCAGCTAATTTTTCACAAAAATACTAAAAGAAAACTTTAGATATCCATATATTTGAGTTTTGTTGCCTGTTTATATTGGCTATAGAGGTAAAGGTAGACTTTATCTTTTTTATGTGTAATTTTTTAAGGATCAAGACGTTTGTAATAAACCAAACCTACTTGGTAAAAAAGTTTATGAAATTAAAAAATATCATTTTAGTGGCAGTTTTAGTTGTGTTTTCTAACATAGCAACCTCTCAAGAAGGGCTGCCAATATATACAGATTACCTAACGGATAATTATTATTTAATCCATCCATCTATGGCTGGTGTTGCTAACAGTGCAAAAGTTAGAATCACTGGGCGACAACAATGGTTTGGGCAAGATGATGCGCCTAAACTTTTAACAATGAGTGTTAATGGACGAATCGGTGATACTCAATCGGGTATTGGAGGGATACTTTATGCTGATAAAAATGGGTATCATTCTCAAAAAGGAGCTTATTTTACTTATGCTCATCACTTAATGTTTTCTAGAAGTGAAGCAGATTTAAATATGTTGTCTTTTGGTTTAAGTGCTGGTTTTGTTCAGTATCAACTGGATGAAACAACGTTTTTAAATGGAGCACCTATACCAGATCCAATTATTAATGGAATCGTACAAAATGAAACAAATTTTAATGTTGATTTCGGCTTCTCATATCATTATCTTGATTCTTATGCTCACGTAACTGTTAAAAACCTTTTAGAGAATGCGGGTATTAACAGAGATACGCAGATAACGAGTAATTTAAGACGATATTTGGTTTCTGTTGGAAGTGTGTTTAGCAAATTTGGTAGTGAATGGAGTTATGAGCCTTCTGTGATGTTTCAATATAGAGATTTAACAAAAGAATCGGCAATAGATTTTAATGGTAAGGTTTACAAACAAATGGATTTTGGTAAAGTTTGGGGAGGTTTGTCTTATAGACAGAGTTTAGATGGTGCTGAATTTTTAACAAGTTCTAATGCTGTAAGTAGTCAAAAACTACAACAAATTACACCTATTTTAGGAATTAACTATAATGACTTTATGTTTGCCTATACTTATACCTATCAAATGAATGATGTGGTATTTACAAGTGGTGGTTTTCATCAAATAACACTAGGATATAATTTTAATTATAGACAAAAGCGTTTTGATTGTAATTGTCCTGCAGTAAATTAGTGAAATTTATATTGATATTTTTAGTTGAACTAATCCCGTTGTAAAGCGGAACTTTTTAAAAATAGAATTATACGGATTATTCCCATGTATATTTTTTCTTTTTGGCTTGTTCTTTTATGGCATTGATCATAGCGTTTTCTAAACCATTAGCATCGTCTTTTTTCTGTTTCAAAACATAAGTCTTATTGGTTAGAGTAAACAAAGTAGTTAAATATATAAAAGGAAAAGACGGAAGCGTTGTGCTTAGTAACGGGAAATAAGTTATGATATCCGCTTAAAAATATTCAAATTTATGCCAGTAATAAAATCAGTTAGAGGAAAATCACCTATCATCCCAAAAGACTGTTTCATTGCCGAAAACGCTACCGTAGTTGGCGAAGTCACCATGGGCAACCAATGCAGTGTTTGGTTTAGTGCTGTAGTTCGAGGCGATGTAAACTTCATCAAAATGGGTAACAAGGTCAATATACAAGATGGCGCCGTAATTCATGGTACCTATCAAAAATCGGCCACAACCATTGGTAATAATGTATCTATCGGTCATAACGCTCTAGTTCATGGGTGCACTATTCATGATCATGTTTTAATTGGTATGGGCAGTATCATTATGGATGGTTGTTTGGTAGAAAGTAATAGCATTATCGCTGCAGGAGCAGTCGTAACAAAAAACACCATAGTCAAATCAGGGAGCATTTACGCAGGTGTACCCGCTAAAAAAGTTAAAGATATTAGTAAAGAGCTTATTTCAGAAGAAATAAATCGCATTGCCGATGCCTATATTAAATATTCAAGTTGGTTTAAAGAGTAGTATTAGGGCGTGCAGAAGTTTATTTGGTATTACTACTTCTAAAGATTTATTCCTATTTTTGCAGCACAAAAAATGAACAAACATGAACGCATACATATTTCCTGGTCAGGGAGCTCAATTTTCAGGAATGGGTTTGGACCTTTACGAAAATTCACCTTTAGCACAAGAATTATTTGAACAAGCCAATGATATTTTAGGTTTCAACATCACAGATACCATGTTTGAAGGGTCTGCTGAAGACTTAAAAGAAACTAAAGTAACACAACCTGCCATATTTTTACACTCCGTAATTTTAGCCAAAACATTAGGGGATACTTTTAAGCCAGACATGGTAGCAGGACATTCTCTTGGAGAATTTTCAGCATTAGTAGCCAATGGCGCCTTAAACTTTGAAGACGGCCTAAAATTGGTTTCTCAACGCGCATTAGCTATGCAAAAAGCTTGCGAATTACAACCAAGTACAATGGCTGCCGTTTTAGGATTAGATGATGATGTAGTTGAAAAAATATGTGCCATGACAGAAGGTGTTGTAGTTGCAGCAAATTACAACTGCCCAGGACAATTAGTAATTTCTGGTGAAGTTGAAGCTATTAATAAAGCCTGTGAAACGTTGAAAGAAGAAGGGGCACGCAGAGCTTTGGTTTTACCTGTTGGTGGTGCCTTTCATTCACCTTTGATGGAACCTGCTCGTGAAGAGTTAGCGGCGGCTATTGAAAGCACATCCTTTAGTAAGCCAAATTGCCCAATTTATCAAAATGTAACAGCGAATGCTGTTATTGATGAAGCGGCCATAAAAGCAAATCTTATTTCTCAATTAACAGCCCCTGTCCGTTGGACACAAACTATTCAACAAATGATAGCTGATGGCGCTACATTATTTACTGAAGTTGGTCCTGGGAAAGTTTTACAAGGCTTAGTAAAAAAGATTAACAGAGCGTCTGAAACTGTTTCTGCAACTTTTGAAACCAATAGTTAAATGAAGCTAAACAAACGCTCCACCTATATTATATTAGTTATTGTTTTAACGATTGTGATAGATCAGGTTTCTAAAGTTATAGTTAGAGAGCATATAACGTTAAGAACAGAAATTAATCCTGGTGAACGCATTCCTTTAATTGGCGATGCTTTTATTATGATGAATGTTGAAAATACTGGTGCTTTTTTAGGTATGGGAAGTGAATTAAACCCCACCCTCAGAATTGTTTTATTGCTCATTCTACCAATACTTGTTTTAGGCTATGTACTTCGTTATATATTTAAAGATAAAACTCTAGATCATTGGTCGCTTTTTGCTTTCGCAAGTATTATTGGCGGCGGTATTGCTAATGTTTTTGATAGAATAGCCTTTGGAAAAGTTACCGATTTCTTATTTATAGACCTTGGTGGTGTTTTTAGAACGGGTATTTTTAATCTAGCAGATTTATCAGTAACTACAGGAATGATTATACTGGTATTTATAAGTTTTAGGAAGAAGAAAATTACTAAATAACAAAAGGTCGCTAAATTAAAAAAGCGACCTTTTGTTATAAATTCAAAAGAGACTTATTCGTTAGCTCTAACTTTCTGCTCCCACTTCCAAGCAGAACGCATAGCATCATCAAGAGACAACTTTGTTTTCCAACCTAAATCATCATTGGCTTTATTAGTATCAGCATAGGCCGAAATAATATCACCTTCTCTTCTATCAACAATCTTATAATTTAGTTTTTTGCCTGAAACTTTCTCAAAAGATTTCACTACTTCTAACACTGAACTTCCTTTTCCTGTACCAAGGTTAAAAGTTTCATAGGTCGCTTTATTTTTGTTTTTAAGTAATCGCCCTAATGCAATAACGTGCGCTTTCGCTAAATCTACCACATGTATGTAATCTCTAATACAAGTACCATCTGGTGTTGGGTAATCGTCTCCAAAAACAGATAATTCTTGACGTAAACCTATAGCTGTTTGCGTAATAAATGGCACTAAATTTTGTGGCACACCAATAGGTAGTTCACCTATTTCAACAGATTTATGTGCACCAATAGGGTTAAAATAACGTAATGCAATAGCTTTTAACGTTGGTACTACTTTACAGGTATCTTGAATAATTTCTTCACCTATTTGTTTGGTGTTTCCGTAAGGAGATTCAGCTCGTTTAACTGGAGCATTCTCAGTAATTGGCAACTCTTCGGCTTGCCCATAAACCGTACAAGATGAACTAAAAATAAATGCCGCAGATGGTAACTTTTTCAATTCTTTAAGAATATAAACTAAAGTACCAATATTGTTTTCATAATAAAGTAAAGGCTCTTTTACACTTTCTCCCACTGCCTTACTAGCTGCAAAATGAATCACTCCTTTTACGTCATTATGTTTAGCGAAAAATGCTTCAACACCTTCTTTGTCTTTTAAATCTAGTTTTTCAAAAACTGGTGTTTTACCGGTAATAGCAGTAATACCATCTAGTACTTTTATTGATGAGTTTGATAAATCATCAATAATAACAACCTCATAATCTTCATTTTGTAACTCTACAACTGTATGAGAACCAATAAAGCCCAATCCGCCTGTTACTAATATTTTATCCATTAATAAATTTTATAATTGTTGATGTAATAAACTCTATCTGTTCGTCATCTAATTCGGTGTGCATGGGCAACGAAATAACATCTTTTACGAGTTGATTTGTAACTTCAAAATCAGATTCATTATACCTGGAATCTTGATATGCCTTTTGCTTGTGGAGTGCAATAGGGTAGTACACACCACAAGGAATTCCGTTGTCATTTAAGTGTTTAACCAAAGCATCTCTATCTATGCCATTTATTCTAAGCGTATATTGATGAAATACATGGCAATCGCAAGAATCACAAATACCGTCACAACTTTTACTAACTGTTTTAGGCGTTGTAATTTTTTCAATACCTTCTAAAGCTTTGCTATATTTTTTTGCGGCACTTTGTCTTGCTTTATTGTAACTATCTAAACGTGGTAATTTAGCATCTAATACTGCAGCCTGTATACTATCAAGCCTCGAGTTTACACCTACTACATCATGATGGTATCGCTCGTACATCCCATGATTTACTATACCTCTAATTGTGTGTGCTAAATCGTCATTATTTGTAAAAATAGCTCCACCATCACCATAACACCCTAAATTTTTGGATGGAAAAAATGACGTAGCACCAACATGCCCAATAGTTCCAGCTTTCACTTTAGTTCCGTTACTATATGTGTAATTAGCACCAATAGCTTGTGCATTATCTTCAATTACAAATAAGTCATGCTCTTGCGCAATCTCCATTATAGCTTCCATATTAGCACATTGCCCAAATAAATGAACTGGTACAATCGCTTTTGTTTTTGGTGTAATGGCTTTTTTTATAGCTTCCATGTTGATGTTGAAATCATCTTCATTAACATCAACTAAAACAGGTGTTAATTGCAATAAAGCAATAACCTCAACAGTAGCTGCAAAAGTGAAATCGGCAGTAATAACTTCATCCCCAGGCTTTAAGCCTAGACCCATCATAGCTATCTGCAATGCATCCGTTCCATTTGCACATGGAATAACATGTTTCACCCCTAAATAGGACTCTAGGTTTTTTTGAAACTCATGAACCTTAGGGCCGTTTATAAATGTAGTGTTTTCAATTACCTCTTGGATAGAAGGATTAACGATATCTTTTATATCGCTATACTGACCTTTAAGGTCAACCATTTGAATTTTTTTCATCTAAAAAAAATTGTAGTCAATATTTTAAGTTATAATAAGGACTAATTTAATGCTAATCTTATGCGGATTAACAGGCGGTAAAATTACAAAATTGATTGACGCTAACCAATGAATTTATTTCAAAGAAATGTATTTTAGCATTTAAATAAAGAATATTGCGTTTTATCTATAACATAGGAATATATCTTGCAAATTTTGGTTTAAAATTTGGAGCTTTGTTTAACGACAAATTAAAAAAAGGTGTTGTTGGCAGAAAAACAACTTTTAAGGTTTTAAAAAACAATTTAAGTAAGAATGATAAAACACTTTGGTTTCATTGTGCATCTTTAGGTGAATATGAACAAGGGCTTCCTGTTTTTACAAAACTCAGAAATCACTATAAAAATCATAAAATTATTCTTAGTTTTCTCTCTCCTTCTGGATATGAAATTCGAAAAAACACACCAATTGCAGATATCGTTATCTATCTCCCTTTAGACACTAAGACCAATGCTAAACGGTTTTTAGATCTAGTAAACCCTGAACTTACCATTTTTATTAAGTATGATATTTGGCCAAATTTTTTAATTGAATTAAAGCGAAGACAATTACGTGCAATATTAATTTCTGCTGTATTTAGAAAAAATCAAATTTATTTCAAGGCTTACGGAAACCGTTTTAAAGAAGCTTTATTTGCTTTTGAATATATTTTTACACAGAATGAAGCTTCTAAAACACGCCTTCAAACTATCAATTACCAGGCCGTTTCAGTAAGCGGCGACACGCGTTTTGACAGAGTTTATAATCAATTAGACATAGATAATAAATTAAATTTTATTGAAGAATTTAAAAACAATCAAATTTGTGTTGTTGCAGGTAGCACATGGCCTGAAGGTGAATCTTTATTTATCAATTTTATCAATTCTGAAGCCTCAAAAAATGTGAAATTTATAATTGCTCCTCACGATATTAAATCTGAACGTGTTAAAAACTTGCAAGAAAAAATTAATTCAAAAACTACTTTATTTTCTGATAAAAACAGAGAAAATTTATCCGATTGCCAAGTCTTTATAATTGATACTGTTGGGATTCTTTCAAAAATTTACAGCTATGCCGACATCGCATATATTGGAGGTGCTATGGGACATACAGGTTTGCATAACACCTTAGAAGCAGCTGTTTTTGGTGTGCCCATTATAATTGGCAATAATCATGAAAAGTTTCCAGAAGCAAAAGCCATGATTGATAATGGGGGCATGTTTTCTGTTTCTACAAAAAATGATTTCACTTCAATTTTAAATAAATTAATTAGCAATAGTGACTTTAGGTTAAAATGTGGGTCTAAGAATGTAGAATATATCAAAGAGAATCGAGGTGCTGTAATCCAAATACTAGATTATCTGCGTATATAAGTATATTTTGAGCTCTGAATTTTACAAAATTCGTAGTTCTAATAAAAAGTCATTAAATTGGCATTCAATAAAAAAATAAACACTAAAACAAAAACCAATGAAAAAATTATTATTAAGTTCAATCTTATTATTAGCTTTAAGCTTAAGTTTCACATCTTGTAGAGATACAAAAAAAGCAGACTCAATAGAAGAAGCTTTAGAAAATACAGGTGATGCTATTGAAGATGCTGCTGATGAAGCTGTAGATTCTGCTGGTGACGCCGTAGATTCTGCTGTTGATGCCGCTGGTGACGCTGTTGAAAATGCTGCTGATGCTGCTGGTGATGCTGTAGATTCTGCTGTTGACGCTGCAGGTGAAACAGTTGACAAAGCTGCGGACGCGGTGAAAAAAGAAGCAGATAAATTAAAAGCTGGTCACTAATTTAGCTTAGATTTTATACAATTTATAAAAACCACCTTATAGGTGGTTTTTTTGTACATAACATTTAAATTTTAAGCATAAAAAAAGCCTTATCAAAATTTAATAAGGCTTTAGTACTGAAGACGGGAATTGACTACGTCGAGTCCCATATCAACATCTTGAGAAAAGTCAATCCAAAATTTTGAATTACTTTTTTATTTTTAAACTGTACCAAAATTCAAACATTCAGTAAAATTTAAAAATAAAAAAGCCGAAACGAAAGTTTCGGCTTTTCATCTGTACTGAAGACGGGACTTGAACCCGTACGTCCTAATGGACATTGGATTTTAAGTCCAATCATATTTAACTCAAATAACACCAAACTAATTCATATTCAATTGATTAACAGTAATTTAATTTTTTATGATATCATTTAAAATCAAGCAAAATCAATATTTGTTGTACCTATGTTGTACCTAAAATGATTATCTTTAGTATCTAAAGTATTAAAAAAATGTCTTCAAATGCAAAAATTGTTCTTCGAAAGAAGCAAAACAAAAATGGTTTATACCCTTTAGCGATTAGAATTTCGAAAAACAGACGTTCCAACTATCATTACATAGGTCATTATATAGAATTAGAATATTGGGATGAGAAAAATATCCGTGTTAGAAAATCACATCCAAATGCAGTAAATCTTAATAATCTGTTGGTGAAAAAATTATCTGAAGCTAGTAAGATGCTCATGGATTTGCAGGCTGAAAAACAAGACTTATCATCAATTAGGATTAAGGAGAAACTATATAAAAATTCAAAATCCTCAAGCTTTTCTGAAATTTCAAAAGCTTTTTTAGATGAACTTGAGGCTAATAAAAAATTGGCTCGGTATTATGCAGATAAGGTAAGAGTAAATCATGTATTAAATTTTTCAAAATCAAATCAACTTTCCTTTCAAGAAATTGATGAACAATTCCTCAGAAATTTTAAAACACATTTAAGAACGAAGATTGGTTTATCTGAAAGATCTATAGTCAACAACCTTGTTGTAATAAGAACTATATATAATAGAGCCATCAAGTTAGGAATTGTCGATAGAAAATTATACCCTTTCGGGTCAGATAGAATTCAAATTAAATTTCCAGAAAGTCAAAAAATTGGGTTAAATAAGGAAGAGCTTATTGCTTTAGAAAGTGTCAAAAGTTTAACTGAAAACGAAATACATGCAAGAAATATTTGGCTTTTTAGTTTCTATTTTGCTGGCATACGTGTTGCTGATGTACTCAAAATTAGGTGGTCTGATATTTCCGACAATAGACTTAACTATCGTATGAATAAAAACTCAAAATTATTATCATTAAAGATACCTGAAAAAGCTTTTCCTATTTTAGAACAATACTCGATTAATAAACTGGACGATAATGATTTTATTTTTCCAGAGATGAAAATGGTTAATCTTAGAGAATCAAAGGATGTCTTTAGAAAAGTTAACGCTGCAACAACAATGTTAAATAAGTATTTAGCAAGGGTTGCGGAAAAGGCTGAAATTAATAAGAAAGTTACCATGCACATTGCCCGCCATAGCTTTGGTAATATCTCTGAGGATAAAATCCCTATTAAGATGCTTCAAAAGCTATATCGTCATTCCTCAATTACCACCACTATCAACTATCAAGCTAACTTTATGCATAAAGATGCTGATGATGCTTTAGACAGCGTAATAAACTTTTGATATCTAATTATAATGGAATATCATAATCTTTAACGTTATTATTCTTCAAGTTATCCACATAGCCAGAAAATGGACTGGTGTATTCCTCTTTTATTATAAAACCTTTCTCAACAAAATTTTTAGCGCTCTCTTTCCAGTTTTGAATGTTTAGGCCTCTACTAAGCTTCCAATTTTTTGTTTCATAATATGCATAAAATTTTCGCCCTTCTTTTTCAGGCCAACTATTCTTCTTAAAAAATTCAAAAACTTCTAATTCATTTTTTGGCCTTGCCAGTTTATTTAAGTTTTCTTTTGTTTTATGTTTATAAGAAGATACCAAATTTTGGCCTAGTTCTGGGACGCAGTTGTCCAAATTTTGGACTGGTTGGCCACAAAAAATGACCATCTTAATTTTAGAACCTCTAGCTGGGTGGTATGATGGAAAATATTTTAAATAGCCCCAGTTATTAAGATCATTCAGATAATTGTGATAAGTCGTTTTTGATTTAAATTTTGCTTTTTCCATAATCAATTCTCTGTTGATGGTTATGGTCTTTTTGAAAAATTCTCGATTCCATTTTTGAAAAAATGCCAGATACAATGTTATATGACCTTGTCTAATTCGAGCATCCTTATTGAAGCGTTCAAAAATTGCGTTTAGCTGAATAATATAGTTTACTCTTTCCATTAGTCATACTTATCAATGAATTTCTTTGCTGTATATTTAACTTCTTTCTTTTCCTCAAAATACTTTTTTTCTAAAATCAATTTTTCCTTGGGTGGTTCTGCTTGTTCAAAAAGAGATTGCATCATTGCCACCGTCGGTTTGGTCTGGTTTTTTTCAATGTCTTTCATTATGGCAATCATTCCGTTCATCCGTTTCTTAATGAGTAATGAAAGTCGCTTTTCTAATGTTTCCATATTTGGTCCTATTGACTCTACCGGGGAAATACCGTTTTCATTGAAAAAGTTCATCATTAAAAGTAGTGTCATCGATTGGGATTTCGACAACATTTTACTAAATTTTCTAAAGTCATTAGCCACAGACTTCTTAATCTTTAGCGTTTCAAATTCTTCGTTTTCAAATCCTTTATCCATAGTTTTTAGTAAAAAAATTACCTGTTTACGGTGGTTACAAAGTGTTTTTAGTAAAAAGTAGCGTTTATAACAAAATCTCGAAAAACCTAAAAACTATGCTAAACCCTATAAACGCTATGTTTATAGCAAAAATCGTATAAACGTAACATCGCGAAGCGTGTTACCCTCTTGCTATACGATTCCTTCATTTCATTTCAGGATCTTAATACTTTTCAACCAAAGCTGAAAAGCCTAATTAGCTACTTTCATTACCATAGTTTTTTAGTAATAAAGTGAAGTTAATAATTTACAAACACCTGACAATCATTTAAATAAACTAATTTTCATATTCATTTTAAATGGTTCTATTTGATGTAATTTGATATATATTTCCGTTTAATAACACATACTTATTATATCTTAAGCGTTTTCCTTTTCATTTGACATGAAATACTATATTATCTTAATGTTAACGCTTTTATTTGTGGCAAAATGATACAGATTAGACCTCAATTCAAATTCATTCACTTACTTCCCATAGCGCCATCGCCGTTACCTTTTCGGTAACTGACACTAAAATTGTGAACGAGTAAGAACTTATAAAAGTGAGTAAGCGAACGGTTATGCAGTTCGTCTCGGACAGAATTTTAAACTTTGTGAAGAAATAGGTTGTGGTAATCTTTTTGCTTAGCGAACGCTGTCGCTTTTTCTGCGATTGTGTTCAAGATGGTTTAGTGAACCGCTTTTCTCGGAATGAAGTTTTTCGCGTAATGTAGAGGAAT
>NZ_CAXBLF010000026.1:0-46409 GCF_963976535.1 uncultured Algibacter sp.
TAAGTATCAAAATCATAAATTAAAAGTACTATGAAAATCAGCAAGCCCTAATTATACAAAAAATGGTGATTTTATTACAGAATTAAAAAAAGGACGTTTTTATTAAATCAATTTAAACAATAAATGGTATTTCAATGAGTAAACAATCTATTGGTATTTTTGATTCTGGTGTTGGCGGTACTTCTATTTGGAAAGAAATCCATGCCTTAATGCCCAATGAAAATACTATTTATTTAGCTGATAGTGCCAATGCGCCTTATGGCCCAAAGGGTAAAGATGCCATTATTGATTTAAGCATAAAAAACACAGAATATTTACTCAATAAAAACTGCAAACTTATTGTTGTGGCATGTAATACTGCTACAACCAATGCTATTGACTACTTAAGAGCAAATTACAATGTTTCGTTTATTGGTATTGAACCCGCTATTAAACCAGCCGCTTTACAAACAAAAACAAATGCCGTTGGCATTTTAGCTACCAAAGGCACATTGAGTAGCGAATTATTTTCTAAAACCACCAACCTATTTGCTAGCCATATTAAAGTTATTGAACAAATTGCTGATGGTATTGTAGAGCTAATAGAAAGTGGTAATTTATATTCTGACGAAATGAAATCGCTTTTAAAAATTTACTTAGAACCGATGATTAAAGCTGATATTGATTATTTGGTTTTAGGTTGTACACATTACCCGTATTTGATTCCTACCCTTTTAGAGTTGCTTCCTAAGCATGTGAAAATTATTGATTCTGGTGAAGCCGTAGCGCGACAAACTAAAGTTGTTTTAGAGCAACATGGTTTGCTCAATACCCAAATTACAAAAACCAAATCTCAATTTTTTACTAATGGAAATCTTGAAGTTATGACGTCACTTTTAGGTAAAAATTTTATTGTTGATTATCTGCATTTTTAATTAACCTCTGCATTGGTTGGGGATAGTAGTGAAAAGCCCACAGCGAGTTCCGATAGTTATCGGATAAGCGAGGACTTGCAACGAATGGTCCAACCTTTGTGGTAACGCCCAAATAATAATCTTCATTCAAGAATTAGCGCATGAATTACATAGAAATCATCGGTTTTGCTGCAGCGTTTTTAACCACAGCGGCATTTTTACCTCAAGTATATAAAACTTGGAAAACAAAGGATGTTTCTGCATTGTCGTTACCTATGTTAATCATGTTTATTATTGGCATAGCACTATGGCTAGTTTATGCGTTGTATATTCACAGTCCATCTATGATTGTCGCCAATATTATTACTGTTGGGTCTTCGATTTTACTAATTTATTTTAAAATAAAATACAGTAAAAAATAATTAACTTGATAATTTTACAGTGTCAAAGTAAGCCCAAATTCCCTAATTCATAAAATTGCATTTCCATTTTCTAGAAATCGATAAAAATTTGTCCGTCCGACAATTTAGGCTAAAATTTTGTGATTTTCATTGTAATTTGCACCTAGAAATTAACCTAAAATAATAGTCATGAAAATTGGTGTCCCTAAAGAAATTAAAAACAACGAAAATAGAGTAGGTATGACGCCTGCTGGAGTTTATGAGCTTGTTAAAAGGAATCATACCGTGTACTTACAAACCGATGCAGGTTTTGGAAGCGGTTTTTTTGACGAAGACTATAAAGAAGCAGGAGCTACTATTTTAAATTCTATTAAAGAAGTTTATGCTTCTAGCGATATGATTGTAAAAGTTAAAGAACCTATACAAGAAGAATATGGGTTAATTAAACCAGATCAGGTGGTTTTTACTTATTTTCATTTTGCTTCAAGTGAAACTTTGACCAAAGCGATGATAAAAAGTAAATCCGTTTGTATTGCTTATGAAACGGTTGAAGATGCAGATGGGTCTCTGCCATTATTAATCCCGATGTCTGAAGTTGCAGGTAGGATGTCTATTCAACAAGGTGCAAAATATTTAGAAAAACCAATTAAAGGTCGAGGTGTTTTATTAGGAGGCGTACCTGGAGTGCCACCAGGTAAAGTATTAGTTTTGGGTGCAGGTATTGTTGGTGTTCAAGCAGCTAAAATGGCTGCAGGATTGGGCGCACATGTAACCATTATGGATATAAATATGAAGCAATTACGTTATGTAAATGATGTCATGCCAAACCATGTGGTAACTGAATTTTCGAGTGAATATAATATTAGAAGACGCATTAAAGAATCCGATTTAATTATTGGCGGCGTTTTAATAAAAGGCGCAAAAGCACCAAAACTTATTACTAAAGATATGCTTAAAGATATGCGCCCGGGGACAGTAGTTGTTGATGTGGCAGTAGACCAAGGCGGATGTTTTGAAACCACAAAACCCACCACGCACGAGAACCCAACGTATATTATTGATGATGTGGTGCATTATTGTGTGGCAAATATGCCTGGGGCAGTGCCTTACACATCAACTATGGCATTAACCAATGTAACATTGCCTTATGTGATTAAATTAGCCAATGAAGGTTGGGAAGCTGCTTGTGAAAAAAGCGTTTCATTATCTAAAGGACTGAATATTATTAAAGGTAAGATTGTTTACAAAGAAATTGCTGAGACTTTTGATTTGTAATTTTTAAAACATTGTTGTCCGACTAAAAATATTTCGCTTAAAGAAAACCTTTGCGAACCCTAAGTTTTCAGGGCTTATAAAAAAGAGGGGCTTGCTTTTTGCGATTACTGAAAAATTTTATTTTTTAGAAAGTTATGAATTTAAAAATTACTGTTTATCAATTAGTTACAATCAAGTCTTTGTTCTTGGTTCTAACAGCGAAGCGGTCTTGATTCTTTAATCGGACACTACTATTTTTAAAATACTGACATTATTTCATATCAAAATATTGGCGTTATTTTTGCTATATTTAGTTAGAATTTAAAAATGAAACAAAAATGTTAATACAATATTATATATTATTAGGAGCCATAGCACTGGTAAGTTGGTTAGTGAGTAGCACCTTGAAAAAGAAGTTTGCTAAATACTCTAAAGTACAATTACACAACGGGATGAGTGGTGCTGAAATTGCTGAAAAAATGTTGGCAGATCATGGTATTAGTAATGTTGAGGTTATTTCTACTAAAGGACAATTAACAGACCATTATAATCCAAAAAACAAAACAGTTAATTTAAGTGAATCCGTTTATAATCAACGTAATGCTGCTGCGGCTGCGGTTGCGGCACATGAATGTGGCCATGCCGTACAACATGCGCAAGCTTATAGTTGGTTGCAAATGCGTTCAACTTTAGTGCCTGTGGTTAGTGTAACTTCAGGAATGTCTCAATGGGTTGTTATTGGTGGATTGGTGTTAGGTGCTGCTGCTGGTCTAGGATTTGGATACTGGATTGCTGTTGCTGGTTTAGCTATGATGGGGTTTGCAACATTATTCAGTTTTATAACTTTACCAGTAGAATATGACGCTAGTAATCGTGCATTGGCATGGTTGAAAAATAAAAATATGGTTTCTCAAGAAGAATATGCAGGTTCTGAAGATGCTCTTAAATGGGCTGCTAGAACGTATTTAGTTGCAGCCATAGGTGCATTAGCATCTTTGGTATATTGGGGACTCCAAGTATTTGGAGGTAGAGATTAAAAATCATTTAGATAAATACAAGTTAAAAGCTCTGAAATTTTCAGAGCTTTTTGTTTCTTTATCACGAAAAATAATTCCTTGAATTTATAATTCAAGGTTTCAGTTGAAATTTTCTTTTCCGCGAAAGCGGAAACCTAATTTAAAACTTAGAATGAAAAACCCATTAGACTATTATAAGGTTCATTTGGAAACCTATCAAACTGAAGCTAAAAACTTGTTTAAGCAAATGACAGGACTTAGCACCTTACGTCTTTTAGTTTTTTTGGTTACAGGTTTTGGGATTTATTTCTTTTTTAGTAAATGGCAAATCGCTGTTCCGATTGGAGTTTTTGGTGTAGTTGTATTCATTTATTTGCTTTCAAAATATACTGATATTAAAAGGCAACGCGAGTTTAATAAAGCACTTGTTGCCATTAATAATGATGAGATTAAAATAGCATCAGGCGATTTTTATAATAGAGATGAAGGTCTTCAGTTTCAAGACTCAAGTCATTTCTACAGCTTAGATATTGATTTGTTTGGGCGTGGTTCGTTTTTTCAATTTATGAATAGAACTACAATAAATGAAGGTACACACCAATTAGCAAATGCTTTAAAAGCAAATAACATAGATGGTATTGAATCTAGACAAGAAGCCATTAAAGAACTGAGTTCTAAACCGCAATGGCGTCAATATTATTCTGCTACTTCCAATTTGGTTGATGTTGAAACTCCTGCAAAACACATAATAACATGGTTGCAAAATCATAAAACGTTTTTACCAAAAGTCATGTCGTGGTTACCTATGGCATATAGTTTAGCATCTATTGTTCTATTTGTTCTTACAGTTTTGGATGTTATAACTAATAAAGCTATGATTGGCTATTGGTTGTTATTAGGGTTAGGTATTACGGCTATTTATCTAAAAAAAATAAATGTATTAGCTTCAAATACAGATAAAGTTAGAGACACTTTTCGTCAATATGGGTCATTACTAGATTTAATAGAAAACGAGTCATTTTCTTCGGAATTATTACAACAAAAGCAGAAACAAATTCAATCAGGCGATAAAAAAGCTTCTGACATTTTTAAATCATTTTCTAAATCGTTAGATGCTTTAGATAATCGAAATAACCTCATTGGAGCTATTTTTGGTAACGGTTATTTTTTAACAGATATAAAGCATAGCTATCAAATTGAACTATGGATTGCCCAATATAATAACAAGGTGTCTGATTGGTTTGAAGTGGTATCCTTTTTTGATGCTTATAATTCGTTGGGGAACTATGCGTATAATCATCCAGAGTTTACTTTTCCAGAAATAATTAAAAATGGTTCGGTTATAAAAGCTGAACATTTAGGACATCCATTGTTAAATATAGAAAAACGAGTTGATAGTAATTTAACTATTGAAAACGAACAGTTTTTTATTGTTACAGGAGCCAATATGGCTGGTAAAAGCACCTTTTTAAGAACGGTGTCTTTACATATTGTGATGGCAAATGTTGGGCTACCAATTTGTGCTAAGTCTAGCAAATATTCGCCTGTAAAATTAATAACGAGTATGCGAACCTCAGATTCTTTAACTGATGATAGTTCGTATTTCTTTTCAGAGTTAACACGACTTAAATTCATTGTCGATGCCATTCAAAAAGAGCCTTATTTTATTGTTTTAGATGAAATATTAAAAGGAACCAACAGCACAGATAAGGCTATTGGCTCCAGAAAGTTTGTGGAAAAATTAGTTGCGTCAAATGCTACCGGGATTATAGCGACACACGATTTAAGTTTATGCGAAATCTCAAAAGCGCTAGACGACGTAAAAAACTATTATTTTGATGCTGAAATTATTAATGACGAATTATACTTTGATTATACTTTAAAAGAAGGCGTTTGTCAAAATATGAATGCGTCGTTTTTATTGAAGAAGATGGAGATAGTTTAAGTTTAATAAACAAGACTTGCTAAGTAATCTATAGATCTAAATTTATAGGTTATTATAAGAGGTGAGGAAATATAACTATCTGTAACAAGAGCCAGCCACAATCTAACACAAAAGTTTACAGAAGTCATTATCTTTACATTTATGCAGCACACCTCTAAACTTCCTGATGTAGGAATCACCATTTTTTCAATAATGAGTGGATTGGCAAATAAGCACAACGCCATAAATTTGTCTCAAGGGTTTCTAGATTTTGGAAGCGACCAAAAGTTGATTGATTTAGTTAGTAAAGCCATGAATTCGGGCTACAATCAATATGCACCCATGGCTGGTAATTTAGAATTACGAGAAACCATTGCTGAAAAAATGGATGCATTATATAGTTCTACCTATCATCCTGAAAATGAAATTACTATTACGTCAGGAGCAACTCAAGCCATTTCAACAATAATTTCAACTTTTGTAAAACCAAATGATGAAGTTATCATCTTCAAACCCGCTTATGATAGTTATGAGCCAGGAATAAAACTGAATGGCGGCAAAGTGATTCCCATTCAACTTCAAGCTCCAAATTTTAGTGTGGATTGGAATGCGGTAAGCCTAAAGATTAATAATCAAACCAAAATGATTATTATCAATACGCCTCATAATCCTTCGGGGACAATTTTTTCCAAAGCAGATATGTTGGAGTTAGAAAGGCTTACTAAAAACACAAACATTATTGTTTTAAGCGATGAGGTTTATGAACATATGATTTATGATGACAAAAAACACCAAAGCGCTTGCTTATTTCCAGATTTAAAATCCAGAAGTTTTGTTGTGGCATCATTTTGTAAAACCTTTCATAATACCGGATGGCGCATTGGCTATTGTTGCGCCTCCAAAGTGTTAATGGAGCTATTTAGGCAAGTGCATCAGTTTAGTGTGTTTTGTGTGCATCATCCAACTCAAAAAGGGATTGCAGATTATATGCGAGAGCCTAAGCATTATTTAGAGTTGTCAGCATTTTATCAAAAGAAACGCGATTTGTTTTTAAGTCTCATAAAGGGTTCTAGGTTTACTTTTACACCTTCAGAAGGCACTTATTTTCAGGTTTTAGACTATTCTAAAATTACGAGTGAATACGATGTTGATTTTGCTAAAAGGTTGACGATTGAATCTGGATTAGCATCCATCCCATTATCCATTTTCAATGAAAATAATTTAGATAACAACGTTTTGCGTTTTTGTTTTGCCAAAACCGAGGATACATTAAAGAAAGCAGCAGATATTTTAAACCGAATTTAATTATGGATAATAAGCTAAACATAGCATTGATTCAATCAGATTTAGTTTGGGAAAACCCAGAACAAAATCGTGATAATTTCACAAAAAAAATTGACAACATTAAAGAAGAAGTAGATGTTGTTATTCTTCCAGAAATGTTCACCACCGGTTTTACCATGAATGCAGAAACAGTTGCTGAAACTATGGATGGAGAAACGGTTTCATGGATGAAGGAATTGGCTTCAAAGACAGATGCAGCTATAGTTGGTAGCATTGTTATTTCAGAAAACAATAAATTTTATAATCGATTACTTTTTGTTGAGCCTTCAGGATTTATATCTTATTATGATAAGCGACACACATTCACTTTAGTTGGCGAGGATAAAACATATACCGCAGGAAAAGAAAAAGTAATTTTGCATTATAAAGGCTGGAAAATTCGCCCTTTAATTTGTTATGATTTACGCTTTCCTGTGTGGTCAAGAAATTTTGAAGATTATGATGTTTTACTCTATGTAGCAAATTGGCCCAAGCCTAGGGTTTCTGCTTGGGATGCTTTATTAAAAGCGCGAGCTATAGAAAATATGTGTTATTGTATTGGTGTTAACAGAGTAGGTGTTGATGGTGTAAATAGTTTGTATTCTGGACACTCAGCAGTTTATGATGTGCTTGGAGAAGTAATAACATCGTTCAAACCAAATGAAGAAGACACACAAATTGTAACTCTAGAAAAAAGACACATCCAAGCATACAGAAACAAGCTTAAATTTTTAGACGATAGAGATACGTTTAGTATTACTTAAATGTAAGTGTTAGGGCTTCACCCCAATCTGCTCGAATTTCAAACTCATCAAAATGACTCACTTTTTCTGGTTGAATCATTTTTAAATAATTCCCAGTATCAAATTTTTTGTTGCCGTTTGCATCGTGTATAATTCGTATGGAATACATAGCAGGTGCTAAATTCAGGAAGTCAATGGCGCCAGCTTTTTCAACATGCTGTTCTACTTTAACTTCTCCTTTTTTGTCTGTTAATTGTATAATTAATGGATAGGTTGCATTTACTAAAGTGAATCTTGCATAACCAAAATCTGATGTTTTTTTCGTTTTTAATCTGTAGTTTAAAGTATCTTTATTCTTATCTCCAAAAAAATCTTCAAAAGCTTCAGGAAGCACTTCTATTCTGTAGTTGTTGTCCTCAATTTTATCAAATTGAAGTGAATAAACATTCCCTATTGTGTCAAAATCTGTAGTGAATGTTACGGCTGTAGAATCTTTATCCATTAAAGTTATTTTAGAAGCATCAAAATTTGATAAAGGTGTATTTCCTGAAACTTTAAAATCCTGATTGTAACCTATAATGCCTGACGGGGAGACTTCAATTAACAAGGAGTCTCTTTTTTGTTCACTAATTCTAGCGGTGAATTCTTTTTCAAAATCATTTTTAGACACTTTAAAAATTAAAGAATCTACTTCTTTCAGTCTTGGTTTATACCAGTAATTTAAAGTATCTGTTTTTGGGTCTTTTGTAATGCGATATTGAAATTCTGGTGGTGTTTCAGATAGAACTTCAATATTCATACCTTCATAATCACCTTCATACCCAAATGCAATTTTTTCACCGGAAATTAATCGGGGGCGTGTCGCTTTAAAAACAGCATCTTCTTTAAAAAGCCTTAAAGTATATGATGAATCGGTTGGTACTTCAATATGTCTTTTATAATATCCAATTTGATCTGTTTTTTGTTGAAATTTATTATCGCCATTACCATCTTTTAAAGCCATCAACATGTACTTTCCTGGTCTAAGATTTTCAATGGAGAAAGTTGTTAAGCTATCTAAAGTATTAGTAATGTATTTTGGTGTTTCTTTATAAATGATAGAATCTGTAAATGTAGAATCCACTTCATATAGTGCTACATTAACAAACGTTTCAGGCTCTCTTTTTAAGGCATCAACAATGTTTCCGTTAACTGAAAGGGAATCAATATAATCTCCAGTTGAGAGCACATAACGATAGTAAGGATAAGGGTTACCTTCATTATTGTCGGTGATACTATTTCCAAAATTAAAGGCGTAAGTGGTATTAGGTTGAAGCGTGTCGTAAATTTTAATGGTAATGTATTTGCTTGCTCCACCAAGAGGCATAACGTCTGGTTGCGTTTTCATAGGTGGCGAAATAATAAGCTGCTTTTGTAAGTCCTTTATTTTAATATATTCATCAAAATAGACTTTAATCTCATTACCCTTAAAATTAGTCGAATAATTCTCGGGATCAGACTTTACAATACTAGGTGGAGTTTCATCCTTTGGGCCTCCATCAGGCGTTCCGCGATTAGCACAGTTTATAAAAACTAAACCAATAATAAAGGCAAAAATAAAATTTGAAAGGGTCTTGTTCATTACCAATTTTAAATTTTTAGCAAAAGTACATGAATTTTTTTATTCTGAAATTCTTAAAAACAGAATGAAAAAATTCATACTAGTGAAGCGGTTACTGAAGTGAAACAAAATTTTGTATTTTTTTAGAACAAAATTTGGTTCTTCACAGAAGAAACCTACATAAATTCGGCTAAAAAATATAACGCTTATTAGACTTAAGCTATTGCTATAGTAGCAACACTTATTTTTATGTTTTTAACCTGATTTAAAACACCAATACAAGCTTCAATTGTTGCGCCAGTAGTTATAATATCATCAACAATTAAAATGTGTTTATTGTCTATAGCTTCCATATTTTTAAGTGCAAAAAGTTCATCAGTGTTATTCCAACGCGTAAAACGCCCTTTGGTGGTTTGCGATTTTGTATTTGTAATCTTAACAAGTACATCATCTAAATAATCTGTATTTAAAGCTGCGGCAATTTGTTGTCCAAATAGAGCCACTTGGTTGTAGCCTCTTTTTTTAAGTTTATTTTTATGAAGCGGCACAGGAATAACGGCATCAATATTTTTATAAGTTTCAAGCGTTTTCAATTCACCACCTAGCCAATTTCCTAAAACAAAACCAATATGCTCATGATCTTTATATTTAAGATTGTGAATAAGCCGTTGCACATTCCCTTTTTTTTCAAATCTAAAAAGTGCTGTTCCGTTTTCAATTTTAGCTCGCCCGTAAAGTACTTTTGCAATACTATCATTATTATCAAAATGAAAATTTGTAATTGGCAAATCATGTCGGCAATCCAAACAAATCCTATCGGCGTTGTCATTTAATAGGTTATGGCAGGCATAACAAACTTTTGGGAAGAATAAATTTAATAAGGGTTTAAGCATTTAAAATGAAAATGTAGTCTTGTAAACTTAAATAAAAAATTATGAATCTCGCACTAATTTTTTAGTAAACATGATGTTTGTTTGAATCGCTTTTAGCTAGCGCTCGTTTGTAACGAGTGCCGTAACAATTTATTCAATAATCCATTAAAATTGAATACTAGCGAAAAAACCCTACATAATCAATTTCTAAAACAGTTTGGTCGTCTTGAAAGTTTCTTGCGCTTGAGTATTTCCAATCTATGGAATTGGTTACAAAGCCGCTTTCCAAAGGATTGTTGTGGATATAATCTATCTTTTGCTTTATGACCTTTTCACTCCACAATTCGATAGGTTGGTTATGGTGTTGCCAAAACTGATACTTACTTATATTGCCATGTTTCTCTCCCGCACGTTCAAACATCCATAATAACCATTCTTTTCTACTTTCTTGTGGATTGTTTTCTATGGCTTCCAGTAATTTTTTTGCTGTATGTTTTTTAAAATCTCTCAACAATTCCATGGGTTGTTCTTTACTTGACCTGAATATCAGATGAACATGACTTGGCATAAAACAATACGCATAAAGTTCCATACCTTTTTCTGCTCTACAATAATTTATGCTTTCTATTAAGACATTAAAATAAACTTGTCTTACAAAAACGTCTATCCAATTTACCGTTGCAAATGACACAAAGTATAAACCAGATTTATTATGAAACTTGTACTTTCTGCTCATGTTTTAAAAATACAAAAAGTTAATCTGATTTGCTTGAAAGGTTTTGCAGATGTTTTTTTTGATTAACTTTAACGGCACTCGTTTCAAACGAGCGCTAGCTTGGAAAGTTTGTAATAGGTAAATCATGTCTGCAGTCTAAACAAATAGTATCGGCGTTGTCATTTAATAGGTTATGGCAGGCATAACAAACTTTTGGGAAGAATAAGTTAACGATAGATTTAAGCATTATATAAAAATATAGTCTTGTAAACTTAATTATTTTTCAACAAACAAGATGCTAGTTTAAAGCGGTTTTTTATTTTTGCACCATGGCAAATCAAGATGATCAATTTAAGAAGGTAATTTCGCACGCAAAGGAATACGGATATGTGTTTCAAAGTAGTGAAATATATGACGGTTTAAGTGCAGTGTATGATTACGCACAAAACGGCGCAGAGTTAAAGAAAAATATACGCGACTATTGGTGGAAAGCCATGGTGCAAATGAATGAAAATATAGTAGGTATTGATGCAGCTATTTTTATGCACCCTACAACTTGGAAGGCTTCAGGGCACGTTGATGCCTTTAATGATCCTCTAATTGATAACAAAGATTCTAAAAAGCGTTACAGAGCTGATGTTTTAATTGAAGACTATTGCGCTAAAATTGAAGCGAAAATTGATAAAGAAGTTGGCAAGGCAGCAAAACGTTTTGGTGATACGTTTAATAAAGAAGAATTTTTATCTACAAACGGACGTGTAGTTGGCTATCAAGAAAAAATAAATTCGACGCTTTCGCGGATGGCAAAATCTTTAGAAAGTGAAGATTTAGCTGATGTTAAAGCACTAATTGAAGAGTTAGAAATTGCTGATCCGTTAACGGGAAGCAGAAATTGGACAGATGTTAAGCAATTTAACCTCATGTTTGGGACGAAACTTGGTGCTTCTGCTGAATCTGCGATGGATTTATATTTAAGACCTGAAACGGCTCAAGGTATTTTTGTAAACTTTTTGAATGTTCAAAAAACAGGTCGCATGAAAATTCCTTTTGGAATTGCGCAAACTGGTAAAGCATTTAGAAATGAAATTGTAGCAAGACAATTTATTTTCAGAATGCGTGAGTTTGAGCAAATGGAAATGCAGTTTTTCATAAAGCCTGGTTCTCAAAAGGAATGGTATGAGTATTGGAAGGAACACAGAATGAAATGGCACTTATCTTTAGGATTGGGAGCTGATAATTACCGTTTTCATGATCATGAAAAGTTAGCTCATTATGCTGATGCTGCTACCGATATTGAATTTAAATTTCCATTCGGGTTTAAAGAATTAGAAGGGATTCACTCTAGAACCGATTTTGATTTAAAGGCACACGAAGCACATTCAGGGAAGAAATTACAATATTTTGACCATGAAGCCAATGCGAGTTATACGCCTTATGTTTTAGAAACATCAATTGGTTTAGATCGGATGTTTTTGGCTGTATTCTCAAATTCTTTAGTTGAGGAGGAACTTGAAAATGGTACCACTAGAACGGTATTAAAACTACCAAGTGTTTTAGCACCTGTAAAAGCAGCTATTTTACCATTAGTTAAAAAAGATGGTTTACCTGAAATCGCCAAACAAATTGTTGAAGATTTAAAATGGGATTTTAATGTCATTTATGATGAAAAGGATGCTGTTGGAAGACGTTACAGAAGGCAAGATGCTAACGGAACACCATTTTGTATCACTGTAGATCATGATACTAAAGAAGATAACACCGTTACCATTCGCCATAGAGATTCTATGGAACAGGAACGTGTTAAAATTGAAGATTTAAGAGCTATTATTAAGCAAGAAGTAGATGTGCGTTCTTGGTTAATGAAAATGTGACAAACGTAGTTTGTCATGCTGAACTTGTTTCAGTATCTATAAATAAAAAAACCCAAGCTATGCTTGGGTTTTTGTGTTATATGGTATGCATATTTAGAATCTATAGCCCAAAGTAATACCTACTTTTCCAATAATCTCGTAATCATATCTGTCACTATTAAAAAGGTTTCTTCCAAAACCTAAATTTAATTCACCAATAAATCCGCTTTTGGTAATCCATTTTCCTCCTAAACCAATACCCAAAGCAAAATCGGTAATGTTATCTTCTTTTACTGTAGTGTCAAATCCGTTATTATAGAAGTAAGTGTTGTCATTTGTAGAATTTAGCATTCCAAATCCTTCTACAAAAAATCCTGCAGCATATTTATTACCAAAATAAAAACGATAATAAGGAGAAATATAATAATTTAAGCCATCATTTATGTCGTCGTCAAATGGTATGACTACGTTTAATCCAAACGCCGATTCTTCATTTATAGTGCGCTCGTAAGTCACATCAAAGGCTCCAAGAACAAGATATAATCCGTTTATTTTTATTTCATTAAAATTTTCTGAAGTGCTTTGGTTCTCTGCATTTTCTTGAGAAAACATAGACATAGAAAATAAAATAGATACAAGTACTACTAAATAAGATTTTTTCATAAATTTTAGTTTGAAAAGTTTAAAGCAATATTAATCAATAATTGTACCGATAGTAAGAAAATGGCTTAAAAATTTAAAACTAAATTTAACTATTTTATCTGAATACATGACAAAAATTGATAATATATCGGATGTCAATCTGAGCGCAGTCGAAGACATTGGAAATATCGTATTCAAAAGCATTTCGACTGCGCTCAATGTGACACTTTTATATTTTTGTCATGTACTAAACTATTTTATATATGTACTTGTCTATCAATTTGTTGGTCGAGAGAAATAAGGGATTCAGTGCGTTGAACACCATTAATTGTTTGAATATTTTCATGAAGTAAGCGCATTAAGTGGGCGTTATCTCGACTTAAAAGCTTTATAAACAGACTGTAATTGCCGGTAGTGTAGTGGCATTCTAAAACTTCTGGAATGCGTTTTAAGGCTCTTACTACGTCATCTGTATTTGCGGCTTTATCTAGATAAATACCAACAAATGCTAAGGTTGTAAAGCCTAAAACTTCTGCATTGATAATAAATTTTGAACCAGAAATAAGTTTAGATTTTTCTAGTTTACGTAAGCGTTGGTGAATAGCAGCTCCAGAAATGCCAACATGTCGTGCAATTTCTAAAATAGGAGTTCTCGCGTCTGTGGTTAAGGCCCGTAATATTTTTTTATCGATACCATCAAGGGTTATGATTTTGTTTTTTTGTTTCATAAAAAGCTCTTTTTTTTCATTCCCTTGAATCCCGATAACTATTGGGAGGGAATCTTGCCATTTTGTATTAATCTAAAACATAAAAGTAAGTATTTGGTTTTAAATTGAAACTTTATTTTGATTAGACGAATAAATTAAATGTTTTTGTATGTTCATTTTGCCTTGATGCAAAACGAACCAAAAAATCAAATCAATCTGAGGAAATTCCTGCGGAACATTCGCTTTCAGAATTACACGCTTAAAGCTGCGCTTTGCGATTCCATTCTTTCGCTCACTATTTCTGCACATTGATGTTTCCAACTGCGTCGAAATTTGAGACTTTACTTTTTGCTATGATACGAGTTTAGATTAATTTTGTTTAACACTTTTGGAATGCTTTAGCTAACTGTTGACTGTTAACTGGAGACTGATTCGCGTTAGGGATTGAAACGGCATCCTTTGTGTGAAGTGATTGAAAGTTAGATCTTAAAATTTGGATTAAGTAACTTGTTTTATGAGATCCCGAAACAAGTTCGGGACTGCTTCACAGAAAGATATAGTGGAAAGCCCGCCCCTTTTAGGGTAACGCCCAAATATTAATTATTTAAAGGATTGTACCCTAAATATGGCACTTCTTTTTCTTGGAAAACGATGCCGAATTCCTCAAGTTCTTTTAAAATAGGTTGATAAACTTCTTTGGTAATAGGAATTTGAACTCCAGGAGTTGTGATTTTACCATTTAAAAGGGCAAGTGTAGCTATAGCAACGGGTAAGCCAACAGTTTTTGCCATAGCCGTATAGGTTTGGTCTTCGCCAAGAACCACCATATTGGCATCTATTTGATGTTTTTTACCATGTAATTCATAACCAAATTTATGGTACATAACAATCATATCCTTATCGTCTTTGGATAATGTCCAACTATCCATTAATATTTTTTGAAGAATTTGTGCTGGTGTCGCTTTTTTGAGTTCTACGCGTTTGTTGGGATTAAATATATCGATTTCAATGAGTTTGTCCCATACCACATCATCTTGATCAATTTTAAGTGCGTGTCTTAGTTTTAACTCTACAGAATCTGATGGGCTATAGGTTAGAAAAGAGTTAGTAAAATCGCGGTAACTCATGTTTTCGCTATCATCGATGGTGTAGCTGTCGTCAGTCATTCCAAGGGTTATAAAAATATTCCAAGCACGACTAAAACCTACGCGTCGCATGGTGCCACGATATAGCGTTTTAACGTTATGTAAACCATAAACACTTTGGTATTTTAAAGAATCTCTGTTAGCATACACTTCAAAGCGTCCAAACTTTTCGATTTCTAAAAACTCTGTGCGCCTAAACAAACGGTTATAAGGAATGTATTTATAAGCACCTTCTTGTAAAAATTTTGCGGCACTACCTTGACCTGCTACAACGACGTTTCTAGGATTCCAAGTGAATTTATAGTTCCAAAGATTATTGTCGCTTTCCGGAGCAACTAATCCTCCTGTGAAGGATTCAAATAAAATAATTTTACCGCCTTTATCTCTTATTCTGTCTAAAACGTGCATAGCGCTCATATGATCTACTCCTGGATCTACTCCAATTTCGTTCATTAAAATGAGACCGTTTGCTTTGGCATCATCATCTAATGCTTGCATCTCATCACTTACATAAGATGCTGTAACCATGTGTTTTTTGTAAGTAATGCAATCTTTTGCTACTTCAACATGAAAACGTGCTGGGAGCATAGACACAACGATATCGGCATTTTTAATTGCTTTGATCCTAGAGGACTCGTCAAAAACATCTAATGTTATAGCTTCCGCATTTTTATGATTGCCAATTAAGGTTTTGGCATTTTCAATATTTAAATCGCCTACAGTTATAAATAAACTTTCGGATGAGGCCTTATCTAATAGATATTTTAATAAATATGATGTGGATTTTCCTGAACCAATGATTAAAATCTTTCGCATATTGAATTTTGTTGAGTAATTTTGTTTTAATTATTGAAACGCCAAAAACGCATTCAATTTTACGAAATTAATAGATATTAAAAGCAATTATTGCGAATAATTTATAAAAAATGAATAAAACGATTTTAGTTACCGCTTCAATATTGGGCATTTTAAGTATTATTTTAGGCGCTTTTGGTGCACATGCGCTAAAGGGATTAATTCCTCATGAATCACAACAAACTTTTGAAACAGGTGTGCGTTACCAAATGTATCATGCACTTTTGTTATTATTTATAGGAAGTACCCATTTAATTCAACAAAAAACTAAAAAAATAATCTACTATTTGGTTGTTGTTGGGCTTTTGTTTTTTTCTGGTTCTATTTATGGATTAGCAACTAATGAATTATCAACTTTCAATTTTAAATCTATTGGTTTTATAACCCCAATAGGTGGTTTGTCGTTAATTTTTGCATGGATTTTCCTGTTTATCGATTTCATAAAGAATTCGTCTAAAAAGCAGATATAATTAGCATATACTTAAAATAATTGTTTTAATTTTGTCAGATAAACAATTTTACATCGAATATGGAAAATTACGGTCAGGTTACGAAAACGATTTCGTTAGAAGAATATGGCATAAAAAATGCCAAAGTAAATTATCAATTATCTCCTGAAGCGCTTCATGATATTTCAATATCAAAAGGACTTGGAGTTGAAGCATCATCTGGAGCTTTAGCTGTAAATACAGGTGAGTTTACAGGACGTTCTCCTAAGGATAGATTTATTGTAAAAGATGCTATTACAAAAGATCGTGTTTGGTGGGGAGATATTAATATTGCTTTTGAACCTGAAAAGTTTGATAAATTATATGATAAGGTTGTAGATTATTTGTCTGAAAAAGACCTTTTTGTTAGAGATAGTTATGCTTGTGCAGACGACCATTACAAACTAAATATTCGTGTTATTAATGAATACCCTTGGAGTAACCAGTTTGCATATAATATGTTTTTACGTCCTACTGAAGATGAATTAAAAAACTTTGACCCAGAATGGACAGTTGTTAATGCGCCAGGTTTTATGGCAAACCCTGATGTAGATGGAACACGTCAACACAATTTTGCAATTCTAAATTTCACCAAAAAAATAGCATTAATTGGTGGTACTGGTTATACAGGCGAAATTAAAAAAGGGATTTTCTCTGCTTTAAACTTTATATTACCTGTGTTTAAAAACACACTTCCAATGCACTGCAGTGCTAATGTAGGTACGAGGGGAGATACGGCAATTTTCTTTGGACTGTCAGGAACTGGAAAAACAACATTATCAACAGACCCTAATAGAAGTTTAATTGGCGATGATGAACATGGTTGGACTAATGAAAATACGGTTTTTAATTTTGAAGGCGGTTGTTATGCTAAAGTGATTAACTTATCTAGAGACAATGAGCCTGAAATTTATGATGCCATAAAAAAAGGAGCCATTCTTGAAAATGTAATTTTAAATAATAATGGTGATGTTGATTTTGAAAATACATCGATCACACAAAACACAAGAGTAAGCTACCCAATTCATTATATTGAAAATATACAAGTACCATCAATAGGTAAAAATCCAAAAAACATATTCTTTTTAACAGCTGATGCTTTTGGAGTTATTCCGCCAATTTCAAAGTTAACGCCAAGTCAGGCAGCCTATCATTTTATATCTGGTTATACTGCAAAAGTAGCTGGAACGGAAGCCGGAGTTAAAGAACCGCTGCCGTCGTTCTCGGCGTGTTTTGGCGCGCCTTTTATGCCTTTACATCCTGCTAAATACGCGGAAATGTTAAGTAAAAAAATGATTGATGCTGGGGTTAATGTTTGGTTAGTAAATACGGGTTGGACAGGTGGTCCTTATGGTGTAGGAACCCGAATGAAATTAAAGTACACACGTGCTATGATTAATGCCGTATTAAATGGTGATTTAGGTTTGTATAATTATGACGATTACCATATACACTCCGTATTTGGTGTCGCTCAACCAAGAAGTTGTCCTGGAGTACCAACAAGTGTTTTAAGCCCAAGAGCTACTTGGAATAATGATGAATCTTATTACACTACGGCTTTCAAATTAACAAATGCTTTTAGAGAAAACTTTAAAAAGTTTGAAATGCATTGTACTGAGGAAATTAGACGTGGTGGTCCGCAACGGTATGCGTTTTAAGGAAGTAGTCTTAAATGGGTTTGCATTTTTTAAGAATTTAGAGACCGTTTTTCTTATAGATTTTCATCCATACCTATAAATCCATTTTGTATGGCATAAACTACCAAGCCAGCAACGTTTTTAGATTCTGTTTTTAATAATAAATTTTTGCGATGACCGTCAACAGTTCTTGGACTGATATAGAGTACTTCTCCAATTTCATTAGCCGTAAATTGTTTGCATATTAGTTTAAGGACTTGCATTTCACGTTTGGTGAAATAGGTGGTGTCAAAATTAGACTTTGAACTTTTATGGCCATTATTAATAAGGTCTTCATGAATAAATTTTAAAACCTTATCGTCATAATAAAATCCCTTCTTCACAACCTCTCTAATAGTAGTTAACATCAATTTTGGAGTGCTATTTTTTGCTAAATAGGCTACAGCTCCAATAGAAATCATATTAACTATAAATGGTTTGCTAAAATAACTAGTAAGTGCAATAATTTTAATGCTCGGAAATTCTTTTCTTATTAATTTAGTAGCTTCAACACCATTTAAATTTGGCATTTTTAAGTCCGTTAGAACAATTTCAGGTAATACGTTCGCTGATTTTAATTGGCGGACTAAATCTGAACCATCCTCAGCGCCGAAAAGAATGTCTATGTCTTTTTCTTTGCTTAATATAGATATGAGACCTTCTCTGAATAACAATTCATCATCTGCCAGTACTATTTTGATTTTAGATATCATACGAATGACAATTTATTGTGAGGGTACTTCCTGTATTCTTAGAACTTTCTATTTTTAGCTTTCCATTTAAAATAGAAACACGACTCTTTATGTTTTGTAATCCCAAACCGGGTCTTTTAGTGTCGTCATTGATTTTGAAACCTTCACCATTATCATTAAAAATGAGAACAAATCCTTTACTTCCTTTTTTAAGTTTCATTTGTAATTGGGTTGCTTTTCCATGGTTTAGGGCATTATTGATTAATTCTTGGGCGATTCTGAAAATATGGAGTTCACTGCTTTTACTAAGAAAATCAAGTACTTCTATGTCATGAAATATTTTAATAGCTGTATTTGAGGTAATCTCGTCAAACAATTCTTCAAGGGTAACTTTTAAACCAAACTTGTTTAATGAAGGAGGCAATAACTTATGTGCAATCTCTCTAGAACTTTCTAAAGTTTGAGTGGTAATATTAAGAATATGATTCAAAGCTTCTTTATGTGTTTTTATAAGTGAATCATCTTCTATTAGTACATTAGTAGTTAAGCTTATTACATTTAGTTTTGAACTAATAGCATCATGTAAATCTTGAGCAATTCTTTTACGCTCTTCTTCTTGAACATTTATAGTGTTTTGTAATATTCTTTTTTGATAATCGAGTTTAATATTTACTTTCTCTATTTCTTTTTTAATGATTTTTTGTCTTGAGAAATAGAAGAATAAAAATAAACCTATTGTTGAAAGCACTAAGAAAATTAGACCATAAACAAGGGCATTAACTATTTGTTCTTCACTATTCTGAAATTCTTCCACCATTCTGTAAAAATTAATGTTAAATAAATAACATATAGTATTTTGTTAATGAGCCAAATATTACCAACTCCTTTGCTGTTAATAATGCTACTTAAGTAATCTCCTAATATAAAAATAAGGGTACTGGTAGTTATATAAATTAAAACACCTGTGTTAATATACATATACTTTGACGATTTACTTAATGAATTAAATAAGTATATAACAGAATATACTATAATAGGAAAACTAGTTATAAAAACTTCAATAGTATTAAACTTAAAGTATAACTCAGGCCAAATGGAATACTGTATGGCAAGAATAATAAGAACTACTACTAATAGTATTAAAACGATAAGTTTTTGAGCTTTTTTAAATTGCGATCTATAAAATAGAGATAGAATTACAAATTGTGAAATAAAATAATAGTGTGAAAAATATAGGTTGTTAATATTAAACTTAGCTAAAATAAAAACGGAAAGGTTAATAATTAATGCACAGAAAAGGTGCAAGAAAAGTAACTTGTAAGAGGGGCTTTTACGATTCCTGTTATAACTAGAGACAAACAGAGATGTATTGATAACAATCAATGCGATGATCGAATATTCAAAAAAACTATCGATTATTTCCATTCTTAAGGCGCCAAACGGGAAGGTGATTCTGTTCTAGAAATTAAAGAATAAATCTACTTAAATATTATCTATTACAGGCTGTTTAATTAATAAATAGGTATTTATACGTGGTTTTAATTTCGCGTAAGAATACCCTTGAATAATAGCGACGAGATATTGAACTTTGATAAACTCTTAAAAATCAATATTATGAAAAAAAATTACAATTTAAAAAAATCAATTCTGCATAACATTTTATTATGCTCTGTTTTGTGGTTATCAATTTACAACATTAGTTCTCAAAATTTGAATTTCACTATGGATACGGCAATAGACGACGGAACCAATACCGTAATTTTAACTGAAACTATTACTCAAGGGTCAGATGTTTTTGTTCTATCAATTAATCACCCAGGAGATGAAACGCTTGATGATTTAGGTGGCGGTGATTTAGTAGTCTACATTGGTACTGGTGGTAGTGTTTTAAATGAATCTTATATAATTAGTCTAACCAAAAATAATGTCCCTTTTAGCTTTACCCTTAATAGTCTAGACTATGATACTTTAGAAGAAGGAAATATTTCTCTTGAAAATCAAGCAGATTTAGTCATTACACCTAATACGTTATACGCATTAGGCGCTGGCACAATTACACCAACAATTACAGCAAATGCTACTAATATTTCTAGTTTTAAAATTACACCTAATGATACTAATAGTAGTAATGAATTAAATGATTTTGGATTTCATAATTTTAATTTAACTGTTAGTGCTACTTTAAGCAATAATAACTTTGAATTGAATCAAAATATTAGTGTTTATCCTAATCCATCTAAAGGTATTTTTACAATCAAAAACTCCAGTATTGCTTTGGATAAAGTAATGGTTTCAGATCTAAATGGTCGTATCATTAAATCATACGATTTAAATGGAATAACTGCAGATAAGGAATTAGACTTAAGTTCAGAATTAACTTCAGGTCTTTACTTTATGAGTATTTCTTCAAAAAGCACTACAGTTGTAAAAAAAATAATTATTAAATAATCAGTAATAGTATAGATATTAAAAAGGGGATGATTTTAAAATCATCCCCTTTTTAATATCTAAAATACAGAGAATTCTATTTCCCTTTATTAGCCTTTTCAATATATTTTTGAAGCGCCATAGTCATTGAAGGTGTTTCAGGAGTTGGTGCAGAAATATCTACACGTAACCCTTTATCTTCAACAGCTTTAATAGTTGTATTTCCAAAAACAGCTATACGCGTTTCATTTTGTTTGAAATCTGGAAAGTTATGAAATAATGATTCTATTCCAGAAGGACTAAAAAACACTAAAACATCATAGGATACATTTGCTAAATCAGACAAATCGCTAACTACAGTTTTGTAAAATGTGGCTTGTTTCCAATCTACACCTAAAGTATTAAGTGTTTCAGGAACAGCAGGTTTTACTTTATCCGTATTTGGTAATAAGAACTTTTCGTCCTTATATTTTTTAATTAAAGGAGATAATTCACCAAACGTACGTTTACCAACATAAATTTTACGTTTTCTGTAAACCACATATTTTTGAAGATAATAAGCTACGGCTTCAGACTGGCAGAAATACTTCATCGAGTCTGGAACTTTAAATCGCATTTCTTCGGCAATTCTAAAAAAGTGATCAACAGCATTTCTACTTGTCAAGATAATAGCTGTGTAATTATTTAAATCAATTTTTTGATGTCTAATTTCTTTAGCTGACACACCTTCCACATGAATGAACGGTCTGAAATCTATTTTTACGCGTTGCTTGTCTTGTAAATCGAAGTAGGGCGAGTTCTCTATTTTAGGTTCTGGCTGAGATACTAAAATGGTTTTCACTTTCATAAGCGCAAGTAGTTTTTCTTTATTTTGAAATAAACACCTTGTATAAAATGATATAGGGCGCGATTTCAAGAGCGCAAAGATACAAAATAAAATAAAATAAGTTGTTCTTTATTAAACTTTGATGCGTTTTAAATGAACTTATTAAGCCAATAATATTTACAATAAATAAAATAAAAAAAACACCATAAATTATTGGCATTGTTGGCTGAAAACTATAGAGTAATAAGGCGTTAATAGGTAATAATAAAATGCCTAAATAATTTTTGAAACTTATTTTCTGAAAAAGGTATTGGTCAATAAGTTTATCGATTTCAAAAAGGCTACCTATTAAGCGCTCAATAAGTACTTTTATTAAAATAAAAACACCAATACTAAACGTTAATTTAAACATGGTGCTGCTTGAAAGACTATGTGTTTCAGTAATCTGTTTATAAACAATAAAAAAGAAAACAGAAACAGATAAAATTAAGTTAGTAAATAATAAAGCATCAAACTTATCGAAGAATTTCTGATCTCTCGAATAAATTTTAAGGTATTTGTCGTTTGCTAAAACCAAAATAAAATCCTCAAACCGTTTTGGAGACGTTAATTTTGCAATAGCAACAATAATTAATCCTATAACTAATAAGATGGTAAATAACTCGTTTGAAACTATGTGACGCAGCATGCCCTAAAATTATTATAATTTTTAAGATTAGGGTGTATTATTAGGGAATATTTATTTGAACTTATTTAAATTTTTTTAATTGGCTGCAAAATGCCCTTTTATTTCAATATTTTATCTTTTTCTTACAACGTAACGATGCTACGTAGTTTCAAAAAAGCTTTCATTTTGAAATAAAATATCTATTTTTCGCTTCAACCAAAAAACTTTAAATGAGTTCAAATAAATAAACGCTTATTAATGTACATTTGCTAAATTAAAAAAAGGATTTCAATAAAAAAGAAGTATGCTAAATACTGTTGTAATTATTCCAACATATAACGAGATTGAAAATATAGAGGCTATAATAAAAGCAGTATTTTCTCAATCAACAACCATTCATATACTTGTTGTTGATGATAATTCACCAGATTTAACGGCTTTAAAAGTTAAGGCACTTCAAAATGTGTTTACTGGTAAATTATTTTTAGAGGTTAGAAAAGAAAAAGCTGGATTAGGTACAGCCTATATTCATGGGTTTAAATGGTGTATAGCGAAAGGCTATGACTATATTTTTGAAATGGATGCCGATTTTTCTCACGATCCAAAAGATGTTTTAAAACTTTATAATGCTTGCCATATAGAAGGTGCAGATATGGCTATTGGCTCTAGGTATGCAACTGGTGTAAATGTGGTTAATTGGCCTATGAGTAGGGTTCTGATGTCTTATTGGGCATCCAAATATGTGCGACTAATAACGGGTATGAAAATTCATGACACTACCGCAGGGTTTATATGTTATAAAAGGTGTGTTTTGGAAGCAATTGATTTAGATGCTGTTAAGTTTATAGGTTATGCCTTTCAAATTGAAATGAAGTTTAAAACGTATTTAAAAAAGTTTAAAATTGTTGAAGTCCCTGTTATTTTTACAGATAGAACGCGGGGTGAATCCAAATTAAGTTCAGGAATTATTTCTGAAGCTATTTTTGGAGTTATTTCTATGAAGTTGAAAAGTTTATTTAAGAAATGAGCGATAACAATAAAGTTAAAACCAACCTAAATGATTATTGGCGAATGACATCTGACAGATTCAAAAATAAAAATTTAAACAGATGAAATGAAGACCATGAAAAAGAAAACGACACTTATAAAGAATGCTAAAATAGTTAATGAAGGCACTATTTTTAGCGGAGACATATTAATTGAAGGTGAATATATAAAACAAATAGCAGAATCTATTAGTCCAAAATTTGCTGACGTACTCGTTTTTGATGCAGAAGGAAAATATCTTTTGCCCGGAGCGATAGACGATCAAGTACATTTTAGAGAACCTGGATTAACACATAAAGCTGATATTGAAACTGAATCTAAAGCGGCTATTGCTGGTGGTATCACATCCTTTATAGAAATGCCAAATACCAACCCGCAAACTACGACTATTAAAAAACTAGAAGAAAAGTTTGAAATAGCAGCACAAACATCATTTGCAAACTATTCGTTTATGTTTGGTGGGACTAATGATAATTTAGATGAAATTTTAAAACTCGATGTTCATCAGGTTGCAGGATTAAAACTATTTTTAGGGTCTTCAACTGGGAATATGTTGGTTGATGATCCAAAAGTTATTGAAAAAATATTTGAAAGTACCAACATGGTCATTTCGGTACATTGCGAAGACGAAGGGACTATAAAGAAAAATTTAAAAAAACACATTGATGAATTTGGAGATGATATTCCTATAAAGCAACATCCTATTATAAGAAGTGAAGCCGCTTGTTATTTATCTTCGTCTCAAGCTATTGCATTGGCTAAAAAAACAGGCGCGAGGTTGCATGTATTCCACCTTTCAACAGGAAAAGAAACAAATTTATTTACTAATAAAATGCCTTTAGCAGAAAAGAGAATAACGGCTGAAGTTTGTGTGCATCACTTGTGGTTTTCTGATGAAGACTATGACAAAAAAGGGACACTTATAAAGTGGAATCCAGCTGTTAAAACAAAAAAAGATAGAGATCAATTATGGAAGGCTTTATTAGATGATAGAATAGATGTTATAGCTACAGATCATGCACCACATACTATTGATGAAAAGAAAAACGTTTATACAAGTGCACCTTCAGGTGGTCCTTTAGTGCAGCATGCTTTACCTGCCATGTTAGAAATGTATCATAAAGAAAAAATATCTTTAGAGAAAATAGTTGAAAAAATGTGTCATAACCCTGCTATTTTATTTCAAGTTGAAAGGCGTGGTTATATTAAAGAAGGTTACTTTGCTGATTTAGTATTGGTAGATTTAAACAACCCTTGGACAGTTACAAAAGACAATATTTTATATAAATGTGGATGGTCTCCATTTGAAGGCGCAACTTTTAAATCAAGAATTACACATACCTTTTTAAATGGTAATTTAGTATACCATAATGCCGATTTTAGTAAAGTAAAATCTGCAAAACGATTAACTTTTAATAGATGATTTTAAAACGACTTATATTATTTATTGGAATATTTTTTACTGTAATAGCCTGTAATAATTTAAAAGGCCCAGAAAAACCTAAGAATTTAATTTCTAAGGATAAAATGGTGGATATTTTAATTGATGCTAAACTTATTACATCTGCAAATTCGAAAAATAAAATTACTATGCGTGATAGTAGTCTTAATATCAATACTTACGTTTACGAAAAACACAAAATAGATAGCTTGCAATTTGCTTTAAGTAACAATTATTATGCATTTCATGTTGAAGATTATGAAGATATTTACACAAGATTAACTGATAGTTTAGAAAGACTTAAAGCTAAACTAAAAGAAAAAGAAGCTATAGAATGGAAAGCGCAAACCAAAAGGGAAGAAGATTCTTTAGAGCAAGTTTCAAAGGAAAAAGAGCGTCTAAAATCATTGACTAATAAAGATTCATTAGGCACCTTAATAAAAAGGGATTCTGTACAAATTGAAGATGTGCTTATAGAACAAAGTTTAGAAGAAATGGAAAATTTAATTGAACCTATTTTCGATTCAGATAATAATTCCCAATAGCAGCAATAGTTTTGTCAACAGCTTTAAATTTATAGTTTAAAGCTGTTTTTATTTTATCACTACTATAATGTGTTTCTGTGGTTAAAGACTTGGCTATTTGTTTTGTTAATTGCCTTCTTTTTCCTGTGATTTTATGTTGCAACCAATCTAATTTCCAGGCGATATTTAAAAGGCTACTATTAGCTAGTTTTTTAGGCCATTTTGCATGAACGGCTTTCGCCAAAGCTTGAAGAAAATCTTTGTAAGTCCAGTTTTCGGCAACCAGAACAAAACGTTCGTTCCTTATATCACTATCCATTAATCTAGTCATAACTGAAACCACATCATCAACAGAAACCAAGCCCACAGATCCTGATGTATAATATTTTAAGCCTTTATGCGCCTTTTTAAATAAATTCCCAGTACCATACCTCCAAATTCCAGCGCCTAAAATAACTCCAGGATTTACAATAACGGCATCAAGCCCTTCTTGAGTACCTCTCCAAACTTCCATTTCGGCTCCGTATTTTGTTATGGCGTAAACACTATTATCATCTTCCGGATTCCAATTGGTTTCTTCTGAGATATATTCATTGTTCAAAGTATTGCCTAGAGTAGCAATAGAGCTCACATAGCAAAGTTTTTCAATGTTATTTGAAACACAAAAGTTTACAATATTTGCTGTGCCTTCAATATTTGTTTTTCGTAATAGATGGTATTTATCTGGTTCAAAAGACACAAAAGCAGCACAATGATAGACTTTAGTAACACCAATAAATGCTTCAGAAAGTGCTGGGACATCTAAAAGGTCAGCTTGAATCCATTCAATAGCATTAAATAAAGTGTTGTAATTTTCAGTATAATAGGAAAACACACTTTTAGTGTTTTCGATTTTACGCTCGTTTCTATAAATGGCTCTTACTTTTTTGTTCTCAGAAACAAGTCTGTAAAGTAAATGCGCCCCAACCAATCCAGTTCCTCCTGTTACTAAAATCATGCAACTAAAGTAATGAATATTTGAAATGGATAAAGATAAAAATTAGTTTTCAGTCGCAGTATTCAGTTAAAACTTTGCGTCTTTGAGCTTTTGCGTGAAAAATTAATTTCGTTTTAACTTTCTCATCGGTCATTCGTCATCGGTATTCTGTCTTTTTATGTAAAGAATTACAAGTAATACCTGCCTAATTATACCTGTATTTTTATCTTTGCATAGTTTTGTAAAAATTTAAGAAGCATGATAAAGAATTTTGTTGAAGAATTAACTTGGAGAGGCATGATACATACGGTTACGCCAGGAGCCGAGGAACATCTAATGGAAGGCATGCGAAGTGCTTATGTAGGTTTTGATCCTACGGCAGATTCTTTACACATTGGTAACTTAGTACCTATTATGCTTTTAGCACATTATCAGCGTTGCGGGCATAGACCAGTAGCTTTAGTTGGAGGTGCAACAGGAATGATTGGTGATCCTTCGGGGAAATCTAACGAGCGTAATTTGTTAGATGAAAAAACACTTCGACATAATCAAGAAGCCATAAAAGGGCAGCTAGCTCATTTTTTAGATTTTGAAAGTAATGAGGCTAATGCCGCAGAACTCGTGAACAATTACGATTGGATGAAGGACTTTTCGTTTCTTGAATTTATTCGTGATGTTGGTAAACACATTACTGTAAACTATATGATGGCCAAAGATTCTGTTAAAAATAGAATTTCATCTGATTCATCTGAGGGTATGAGTTTTACAGAATTTACTTATCAAATGGTGCAGGGTTACGATTTTCTTCATCTTTATAGAGAAATGGATTGTTCCATTCAAATGGGGGGAAGCGACCAATGGGGAAACATTACAACAGGAACTGAATTAATTAGACGGATTGCTGGCGGAAAAGGTTTTGCGATAACGTGCCCTTTAATTACAAAATCGGATGGTTCTAAATTTGGTAAATCTGAAGGCGGAAATATCTGGTTGGATGCTAATAGAACATCACCTTATAAATTTTATCAATACTGGTTAAATTCAAGTGATGAAGATGCAGAAAAGTATATCAAGATTTTTAGTTTTTTAGATAAGGAAAATATTGATGAATTGGTTGAAAAACATAATGAAAACAGAGGTTTTAAACTATTGCAAAAAAGATTAGCTGAAGAAGTTACTAGAATAGTTCATTCTGATGAAGAATTTAAGAATGCAAAAAAAGCATCAGAAATTTTATTTAGTAAAACCTTTAAAGTTGATATTAAAACGTTAGATGAAGAGACTTTTTTAGATGTGTTTGAAGGCGTTCCTCAAGCAGAAATATCTCGAAATGAGCTTTCAGAATTAGATATGATTGGTGCTTTAGCTGCTAAAACAAATTTTTTAGCCTCAAATAGTGAAGCACGTCGTGCATTAAAAGAGAATGCAGTATCTGTTAATAAGGAGAAAGTTAAAGAAAATTATCAATTGTCATCTGAAGATTTAATTAATGATAGGTACATCATTCTTAATAAAGGGAAAAAACATACATATATTATTAAAGTATCTTAAAATAACAAAGCCTGAGTTTTCACTCAGGCTTTGGATTTAACTAACCAACTAAAAACTAATTTTTCTTTTTCTTAGCTGGTGTTTTTGTCGTAATTACTTACTTGGGTTAGAAATTATTTTTTAAACTTTATATTTTCCCAATTTTCATCAGCTTTTTCTTTTAAAAGGTTTTCATTTTCGTTCTTCCATAAGTCCAAAGTATTTGTACCCCAAGCATTATAGAATAAATAAAGTTTGTCGTCTTTAATTTGAAATGTTTTTGGGTTTATAGATACTTTATCACTTTTAATAGCAATGGCATACGCGCAGTAACCACCGTATTGCGGCATATACTTTTTAGGGTTCTTATAAAACGTTTTGAGGTTTTCTTCTGATGAAAACTTGTATTTGATTCCATCAAGAGAGGTTGTAAATTTTTTATCACCTTCAATAGCTTCATTATTAAAATACGCAACAACGTCATAACCGTTTGCAACAAATTCTTTTTTTAGATTGTAGTCTATAGTTTGTGCAGATAAAGAAGAAATCGTTATTATAAATAGTATAATTAAACTTTTCATAAAGTATGTTTAACAATAAGTCTCAGATCGAACAAGACCTTACAAATTAAAGCACCATAAGATTGCATCCGCGAATATCAGAATTATCAAAACGCCCAATAACTTCAAAAGAACCGTCATTATTTGTTCTACCTAAATCTTGTGTTGCAATAAAGGAGCAAGAATTTATATTGGCCAAATCAATAATGTTAAGCCCACCAGTTTTCCCTGATTCTTGAATAGTTAATGCGTCTTCAGTATCACGCGTTAAAACGGTCATCCAAGGCGGGCAATTAAAAACACCAAATCCTTTGGAGTAGGCTTGACTTAAAAGCTCGGTCATACCATATTCGCTATGTATATATTCAACACCAAATCCTTTTTTTAATGTATTATGTAATTCCCTTCTAATCAGTTCTTTTCGTCTGCCTTTCATGCCACCTGTTTCCATGATTATGGTATTTTTTAAGTTAAATTGATAGGTTTCAACCAGATCTAACAAAGCAAAAGAAACACCTATAAGCACTACTTTTTTGCCTTCGGAATCTAATGTTGTTAAGGTGTCTTTTAACTCAGAAAGATTATTCAAATAAAAACCACTTTCAGGATGCTTAGAGGTTGTAATCATACTATCTACCATGTAGATTAAAGAAGATCCATCACGTTCTAAATAAGAAGGTAACAAGCCTAAGATTACATAGTCTTCAATACCTCCATAAAATTGTTCAAACCCCTTGGTGAAACTTTGTTGATAAATATTTAAATCGGTAACATGGTGCTTGCTGGTTTCGCTTCCCGAAGTTCCAGAACTGGTGAATGTTTTTTTAATTGGTGCTTTAGAGCTTAAGACTTCTCGTGTTTTAAAAAACTGAATAGGTAAAAAAGGAATACCTTTTAATGTTTTCACCTCGCTAGGATGTTTGTATAATAAATCGCAAAAAGACCTGTAAACCTTGTTGTTTTCAAATTGGAATTTAAAAATTTGCAGAGCTAAATCTTCAAATTCAGTTTGATTTTTAATATGAAAAATGGAGTTTATGTCTATCATGCCTTAGCAAAGAAACAAAAGTAAATAATTCAATTTACACTAAAATATTAATACGACATTTTAATATAAGTTGATAGGTTGAAAATAAGTTAGGGGAAGTGCGTTAGGGATTTCTATTGTTTAACCAGAAGAATATTAATATTTTTTTTGATAGATTCTTGACTACCGAAATTTTAACTTGTGGCGTAAAGATTAATTAAAAATTCACACCTCCCTTAATCCCTCCTTATTAGGAGGGAAACTGTAGCGTATGAGTTTCCCCTCCTTGGAGGGGATTAAGGGGTGGGTTGTGAAAAAGTTTTTTAATACCTGTTTTACTAAGTAGAAAATCAATTATTTGTTTAGCTTATTATATAGAACTCAGTTTTCAAGTACACTAAATAACTGCGGATTGATAACTGCAAACTGCGGACTAACTTGGTAAGGGATAGCAGCGGCATCCTTTATGTGAAGCGATTGAAAGATAGATCTTAAAATTTGAATTAAGTAACTTGTTTTATGAGATCCCGAAACAAGTTCGGGACTGCTTCACAGAAAGATATAGCGAATAGCCCGACGCCTTGTGGTAACCTGCCTGCCGGCGGTCAAAATTGATTCAAAATAAAAAAGCGTTGCTGTAAACAACGCTTTCTAATTATATTAAATATTTCAGCTATTTTATTACAAGTTTTCTTGATTCGCTGATGTTATTTTCTGTAATTCTTAAAATATAGACGCCTTTTCTTAAATTTGAAATATTCAACTCTCTTCCAGATAAAATGGTGGCAAAAACACGTTTTCCTAAAACATCAAAAACTTCAATATTCTTAATTAAACTTAGTTTTGATGCAATATTTATAAAGGATCTTTGACTATTGACGGGGTTAGGGAAAATTGCTAAGCCTTCAATATTTGGCTGTGTAGAGGGATACTTAACATGATTTTGTGCATCCATATTCTGGGATGTAAAAAATGTTAAGGCTACGAATAAAAATAAAAAGTAAACTTTTCTCATACACTTATAATTTGGTTATATAAAGGTAATAAATTATTGCAAAAGTGATGCCAAAACAGTGTTAAAGATTAGCGTAATTGGTCGAAAGTTTAAATTAAGGTAATGGGTTTGTTATCTTAATGTTATTAATTTCTGTATTTTAATAAAATCAGGTGATTAGTTTTATCTTTACTTCAATAAACAAGAATATCATTAATGAAAAAAAAAGATATTAAAATATTATTGGTTGATGATGAGCCAGATATTTTAGAAATAGTTGGTTACAATTTATCTAGTGAAGGTTACCAAATTATAACTGCTGAAAATGGACAGGAAGGTGTAAAAAAAGCAAAAAAAGAGCTTCCACATTTAATTATTTTAGATGTGATGATGCCCGAAATGGATGGGATTGAAGCTTGCGAAATTATTAGAAAAAACCCCAATCTAAAAAACACAATCATTACATTTTTAACAGCTAGAGGCGAAGACTATTCTCAAGTAGCTGGTTTTGATGCAGGTGCTGATGATTATATTACAAAACCTATTAAACCAAAAGTTTTAGTGAGTAAAGTTAAAGCACTTTTAAGACGCTTTAAGGAAGAAGATGTTGCTGACACACTTAAAGTTGGTAGCTTGGTTATTAACAGAGATGAATATAAAATTGTTTCAAAAGGAAAAGAGATTATTTTACCTAGAAAAGAATTTGAATTATTATCTTTACTAGCATCCAAACCAGGAAAAGTATTTAAAAGAGATGAAATTCTTGATGCTGTTTGGGGTAGCGAAGTTATTGTTGGTGGAAGAACTATTGATGTTCACATCAGAAAGCTTCGTGAAAAATTAGGTGATAAAAGCTTCAAAACCATAAAAGGTGTAGGCTATAAGTTTGTAGATTAATGCAGGCAAAATTTAAAAAATCATATCGATTTGCTGTTCGTACGGCATTATACATCACTTTATATACAACACTCTTAATGAGTGTTTTTTTGTATTACTATCATAATCTTGAATGGTACTTCCCACTGGTGTTTTCTATTTGTATCTTTTTATTTTCTTTGATTATTATTCAATTTAGTGTAGAACGTTTTATTTACAAACGTGTAAAAAAAATATATGATGACTTAACGCTTCTCGAATCTGTAAATTTAGCTAAAGGCCCCATTACAACTGATATGCAAACCTTAACTCAAGAAATAGATAAGTTTGCTAGAGATAAGAAAATTGAAATTGAAACCCTAAAAGTTAGAGAAGAGTACAGAAAAGAGTATTTAGGCAATGTATCGCATGAATTAAAGACGCCTCTGTTCACAGTACAAGGTTATATTTTAACGTTGCTTGATGGCGCAATGGATGATAAAAATATCAGAAAAAAATACTTAGAAAGAGCCAGTAAAGGCATTGAAAGATTAGGCTATATTATTAAAGATTTAGACATGATTACCAAACTAGAAGTTGGGGATTTAAGTTTAAATATGGAAGTTTTTAATATTGTTGAGTTGGTCGAAAATGTATTTGATATGTTAGAGATGAAAGCTAACAAGAAAAAAACAACATTAATTTTTGATAGAGCATACCCCAACCCAATAATGGTGAAGGCGGATAAAGAGCGGATTCAGCAAGTTTTGGCTAATTTAATGGTGAACTCAATAAAATACGGAAGTGAAAAAGGAACTACCGAAGTTAGTATAGAAAACCTCATTAAAAATAAAGTTATAGTCCGTATTACAGATAATGGCGAAGGTATAAGTAAAGTTCATATACCAAGACTATTTGAGCGTTTCTATCGTGTAGATAAGAGTGGTTCAAGAAAAGAAGGTGGCTCAGGTCTTGGGCTTTCCATTGTAAAACATATTATTGAAGCGCATAGAGAGAAAATTTATGTAGAAAGCCAGTATGGCGTTGGTAGCGAATTCTCCTTTACTTTAGAAAAGGCTGAATAGATTGGTATAATCAAATTTAAAATCAAAAGCTTTCAAACCCTCATAAGTTTTAACCTCATCCAATCTTTTTATATTAAAAACATTTTGTTTACAACTAGGTACTAAACTCATTTCAGTAAGTCGTTTTGCTAAGTATTCTTGTTCAAACTGGCCAGGTGTAGGAATAAAAAAGGCCTTTTTATTAAGTTTAGCTAAATCCATTACAGTGGTATAACCCGATCTAGAAACAACTAAAGCACTTTCATTAATAGTCTTTTCTAATAATTTAGAAGTCATAAAATTATAAATTGTAATATTTCCTATAACCTGTATGGTTTGTTTTTTCTCCATAATGCCTTTCACAAAAACAACTTTTCCAGAGTAGCTTTTTAATTCAGACAATAGTTTTTCTTCAAGAAAAGTACGTTGTGGCTCAGGGCCAGAAATCAAAACTATTAAATCATTTTTAATTTCAGAGCGCGTATTAGTAAACCTACTTAACGGACCAATATACGATGTAGGAACATCAAATTTTTTTAAATGACCCAATTTTCCACTTAAGTTAATTTCACCTTCGATATCAGGAACCCAACAGGTGTCAAATTTCTTTATAATTTTTTGATGTATTTTGGTACTCAACCAAGTGGTATTGCCACTCAAAACATTCAATTGATGTGTCATGAAAACGGAAGGTACTTTTTTGTTTCTAACCCCTAATCTATTATCAGAAATAATCCCAGAAATATCGGTATGCTCTAAAATAGATGCTATGGCTTTTTTTTCTGCCTTAATCGCTTTTAAAAATTTTGGCGAATCCTTAAGAAGCTTCAATTTAAAAAGCTTCCTGTTTTTGGTATAGGTAATATTGTAGGATGGTAATTCTATCGTGGTAAGGTTTGGGAATTCTTTACGCAACAATGTTAAAGCGGCTCCGTCACTAGCAATAATTGGCGCAAAATTTTCAGCAATTAAAGCGTTAATTATTGGTATACAACGTGTGGCATGCCCAAGTCCCCAATTTAAAGGCGCAACTAAAATTCGTTTTTTCATTTTTAAAATTATGGCGTTACCACAAGGGTCGGGCTTTCCACTATATCTTTCTGTGAAGCAGTCCCGAACTTGTTTCGGGATCTCATAAAACAAGTTACTTAATCCAAATTTTAAGATCTAACTTTCAATCACTTCACACAAAGGATGCCGTTTCAATCCCTAACGCACTTTTTTACTCAAACCACTTTCTCTTTGAAATATAAAGGAAAAAGACGCATTCTTACTATGGTAATTTCAAAGTGAAAATGGTTTTATCAAAGATAAGATAATAAGGCTCTCGTATATTTCCTTAATTTTGCTAAAATAAAAGTAATAATAAGAAATAGTTAATAAACTTTGGGAAGCAAAAACAAACTTAGAAGATTCAACGAAAACGAAACATTTTCCAATGTGGTTCAGCCAACAAGAGAAGAGTTGGTTAGTTCAAAATTCAATTTGAAAGGAAATTGGAGAACAGAAATGTTTAAAAATAATAACCCTTTAGTTTTAGAATTAGGGTGTGGTAAAGGCGAGTATGCCGTAGCATTAGCTAAAAAATATCCAAACAAAAATTTTATAGGTATCGATATTAAAGGTGCGCGTTTTTGGAGAGGTGCAAAAACAGCTATTGAAGAACATATTCCAAACGTCGCTTTCCTTCGCACACAAATAGAATTAATCGATCATGCATTCGCTGAAAATGAAGTAGATGAAATCTGGATCACTTTCCCCGATCCGCAAATAAAATATAAGCGTACCAAGCACCGTATGACTAACGCAACATTTTTAGAGCGTTACAAGCAAATATTAATACCAGAAGGTGTTGTAAACTTAAAAACCGATAGCGAATTTATGCACGGTTACACACTTGGGTTGTTGCATGGCGCTGGACATGATGTGATTTATGCTAACCATAATGTGTATAAGCAAGAAGGTAGTCCGGAAGAAGTAACAAGTATTCAAACTTTTTATGAATCGCAATATTTAGAACAAAACAAACCAATTACCTATATTAGATTTAAAATAAAATAATAAGAGTCTGTTTAAGAATTTGTGTTTAGAATTTTTATAGGCTATTTTTGATGCAGTATGAGGCAAAATTTTTAAACATAGCCTAGTTACGGTTCAAAATTTTAACAAAATAATGCACAAAAAGAGGCATAAAAAAATAATTAACGAAATCTTAAGCAGACTCTAAGTGAACATTACCTTTATCTTCTTTTTAGGTTTATTTTTTGCAATGATTGGTGTCATCCCACCAGGGTTGTTGAATATGACAGCAGCCAAAATAAGCTTAAAAGAAGGCCATGTTAGAGGGATTGTGTTTTCCGCAGGTGTTTGTATTATCGTTATAGTACAAACCTATCTGGCAAGTATTTTTGCAAGTTATTTAAGTAAGCATCCAGAAGTTATTGGAGTTTTAAGAAGTGTTGCTCTTGTTATTTTTATCTTAATAACTATTTATTTTTTGTTTGTTGCTAAGTCAACACCTAAACAACAAATAGATCCTAAAATAAAGAGCAAATATAGTCGATTTTTTCAAGGCATATTTTTGTCGATAATAAATGTATTTCCAATACCATATCAAGCTTATATGACCATTACTTTGGCATCATTCGGTTGGATGACATTTGAGAAATCAAGTATTATGGCTTATGTAATTGGAGCTGCTACAGGAACATTTGTAACGCTCTATATGTATATTTTCTTTTTTGATAAAATAAAAAGTAAAACCTTCACTTCGCAAAAAAATATGAACCGAATTATTGGTGGCATTACTGGTGTTATTTCTATTGTGACTTTAATTAATATCATTCAAGACTTCTAAAGAGAAACATCCATAACTAAAAGTTCGATACCCAAAGAAATGATTATATAGCTTGCTCCAACAATTTCGGAGTGACTATTAAAAAACAATACAATAAACACATGAAGCCAGAAACCCTTAATTTCTTTGACAAAGTTTACGAAGTCGCAAAACTTATCCCATATGGAAGAGTGACCAGCTATGGGGCTATTGCAACGTATTTAGGCGCAGCAAGAAGCGCAAGAATGGTAGGGTATGCTATGAACGGTTCTCATAGTAAAGATGTGCCAGCCCATCGTGTTGTGAATAGAAAAGGATTGCTAACAGGAAAGCATCATTTTGATGGCACAAACTTGATGCAACAGTTATTAGAGAGTGAAGGTATTGCCGTTATTGAAAACCAAATTCAAAACTTGGATAAGATATTTTGGGATCCTTCTAAGGAATTGTAATGATTTCCTAATTCTTCAAAATTTTTAGAGCAAAATTCAATAACAAATCCAAATAACGGCATAGTTAAAACTTCTAACTACATACTTCCGTCTTCCAGATTTATTGCATATATTTGTCTTTAGAATGATTCTTAATAAAAGAAATGAAACTTAATAAACAAGATATTTTAAAAGCGCTTGAAAGTATTACTGTTCCTGGAGAAGGGCAAAATATGGTAGAGAGCGGAGCAGTTAAAAATGTAATTACTTTTGGCGATGAGGTTATTGTAGATATAACCATTAAAAATCCAAGTTTACAAGCAAAAAAACGTACTGAGGTTGATATCCTTAAAACCATTCATGAACAGGTTTACGAAAAAGCTAAAATTACAATTAACGTAAAAGTAGAAGTACCGGCAAACCCAAAAGCTAATGTTATTAAAGGAACTCCAATTCCTGGTATTCAAAATATAGTTGCAATAGCTTCTGGTAAAGGTGGTGTTGGGAAATCTACGGTTACAGCAAATTTGGCGGTAACTTTGGCGAAAATGGGTTTTAAAGTAGGTGTGCTAGATGCCGATATTTATGGGCCATCCATTCCAATCATGTTTGATGTAGAGGCTGAGAAACCTTTAGCAGTAAACATTGACGGAAAATCTAAAATGAAACCTGTAGAGAACTATGGGGTTAAAATATTATCAATCGGGTTTTTCACACAACCAGATCAAGCCGTAGTTTGGCGAGGACCAATGGCAGCAAAAGCATTAAATCAAATGATTTTTGATGCACATTGGGGTGAGTTAGATTTTATGTTGATTGATTTACCTCCAGGAACCGGCGATATTCATTTAAGTATCATGCAATCTTTACCAATTACAGGGGCAGTTGTAGTGAGTACACCTCAAAATGTGGCACTGGCTGATGCTAAAAAAGGTGTAGCTATGTTTCAGCAAGAAAGTATTAATGTGCCTGTATTAGGAATTATTGAAAATATGGCATATTTTACACCTGCTGAATTGCCAGATAATAAATATTTTATCTTTGGAAAAGAAGGAGCCAAAAATTTAGCTGAAGATTTAAAAGTACCCTTTTTAGGTGAATTACCACTAGTACAAAGTATTAGAGAAGCTGGGGATGTTGGTCGTCCAGCAGCATTACAAACAGCAACACCGTTAGAACAAGCTTTTGAGGAAATAACCAGAAATGTAGTTCAAGAAGTTGTAAAACGAAATGACGATTTACCACCAACCGAAGCCATTAAAATTACAACTATGGCAGGTTGTGCAGCAGTAAAAAAATAATACATGACTTCAGAAGAACTAAGATTAAATGTAGAAAAAGCGTTAGACGAAATCCGTCCGTTTTTACAAAGTGATGGTGGCGATATTTCACTATTATCTATTGAAAATGATAATCTAGTTAAGGTTCAGTTACAAGGCGCTTGCGTAGGTTGTAGTGTTAATCAAATGACACTCAAATCGGGTGTAGAAATGACTATTAAAAAGTATGCGCCTCAAATAGAACAGGTTATTAATATTGATGGTTAAACTATAAATTTAAAATATTTTAGCCATAGATATCTCTTTGGTTAAAAAAGAATTAACCAATTAAATAAAACTCGTTTTAAAGTTCCATTTAATCGAATCTATAGAAGTTTAGGATTAAATAATTTTTTCTTTTCTAAGAAATGTGTCTAATTTATCTGCTTCATCAAAACATTTGTTAACTTTTGAAATATTATCACAATATTTTGTTTCTAAATTATGAGAAGATTTACAATTAAAGTCTGATAAATCTACATTTTCAAAACCTTTGTTTATTTTTTTACATTGCTCATAAAGGCTATCAATAGTCTCATTCTCATTCGGTTTAATACCTTTTTTTAAAAGATAACCTTTTAAATAATTTTTGATGGCATACTGAGAATTCTTGCAAACTAAATAAGTTACAATGTCTTCTTTTGGTTTGAACAACTCCTTGTTGGCTTGATTCAATTTTTGAGCAGCCTTAACAAAGAATTGGATGGCTTCGGTTTCCATAATAAATTAATAGTTAGTTATTAATAGTAATCATTAAAGTTGTCAAACTGAGCGCAGTCGAAGTTTCAGTGTACTGAAAACCAAAGCATTTCGACTGCGCTCAATGTGACATTTAAACTAAAAATTTATTTTTTAGACAGCCTCATGATTTTTATATTTAACATAGCCTAACCAAAAGATGTTTACATATCTCTATAAAGTTCTAAACGTTCCCATTTAGAATTAACTTCAGTTTGAGCTTGCTCAAGAAGCTTAGCTCCAAGTTCTGCATCGTCTTTAACAACTCTTGTAAATCGTGTTTCATTATACATGAAGTCTTTAAGAGGAATTGAAGGTGCTTTAGAGTCTAGTTTAAACTTCTTGCCTTTTGGTTTAGAAGGGTTAAATCTAAATAATGGCCAATAACCACTTTCTACAGCTTTTACTTGTTGTGATGCACCGTTAGCAAGGTCATAACCATGTTCAATACAAGGTGAGTAAGCAATGATTATTGATGGTCCAGGATAAGCTTCAGCTTCTTCAATAGCCTTAAGGGTTTGAAGATCTTTGGCTCCTATAGCGATTTGAGCAACATAAACATTTTCATAAGAGACTGCCTGTAGTGCTAAACTCTTCTTACTAGTGCGTTTGCCAGAAACTGAGAATTTTGCACTTGCTCCTAATGGTGTTGCTTTAGATGTTTGTCCGCCAGTGTTGGAATACACTTCGGTATCTAATACCATAATATTGATATCCTCTCCTGTAGCTAAGATGTGGTCTAAGCCACCAAATCCAATATCGTAAGCCCAACCATCTCCACCTAAAATCCACACTGATTTTTTACGTAGATATTCAGTTAGTTGAGACAGTTTTTTAGCCTTATCATTATCGATAGTAGCTAATTTGATTTTTAGTTTGTCTAAGTTTTTGAAGTTTTCTGCTTTTTCAGCTTCCGTTTTTTCAGGATTATTTAAAATAGCATCAACTAAGTCTTTTCCAACTTCATTTTCAATAGATTTAAGTAAGTTTACAGAAATTTCTTGTTTCTTACTTAAGGCTAATTTCATACCTAAACCAAATTCAGCATTATCTTCAAATAATGAATTAGCCCAAGCAGGACCGCGTCCAATTTCATTAGTTTTATATGGTGTTGTTGGTAAATTACCGCCATAAATAGAGGAACAACCTGTTGCATTGGCAATTAAAATACTATCTCCATATAATTGAGTTAACATTTTGATATATGGTGTTTCACCACAACCAGAACACGCTCCAGAGAATTCAAATAAAGGCTCTAAGAATTGAGATCCTTTTACATTTGTTATTTGTAACTCGGTTCTATTATAGTCAGGTAAATTAATAAAGTAATCCCAATTTAAATCTTCTACAGCTTCAACTTTAAGCTTTTTGTGCATGTTAATGGCTTTAAAGTCTGGATCTTCTTTACTCACAGCAGGACAAACAGCAACACAAAGGTCACAGCCTGTACAATCTTGAGGAGATACTTGAAGTACATAAGATTCTTCATCTTTATTAAAAGGTCTGCCTTTTGCTGCAACTGCTTTTAAAGAAGCAGGTCTATTTGCTAATTCGTCATTGCTAACAACTTTTGCTCTAATGGCAGCATGCGGACAAATAGCAACACACTTATTACATTGTGTACATAAATCTATATCATCCCATACTGGAACAATATCAGCAATTCCACTTTTTTCGAATTGACTGGTTCCTGTTGGGAATGTACCATCCATGGAGAATGCACTTACAGGTAATTCATCTCCAAATCCTCCTAATATTTTTTCGAGTACTTCAGTAACAAATCCGTCAGGCGCATTATGCATGGCGGTTTCTAAATATCTTTCGCTGGTAACTTCTTTTGGGTAATCTACTTGTTCTAGATTAGCAAGAGAATTATCAACAGCTGTAAAATTCATTTTTACCATGCTTTCTCCTTTATGAGAGTAAGATTTTACAATGGCATCTTTAATACGTTGAATGGCTTGTTCTTTTGGTAAAACACCAGAGATTGCAAAGAAACAAGTTTGTAATACGGTATTTGTACGTTTACCAAGATTGGATTCTGCCGCTACTTTGGTGGCATCAATCACATAGAAATTAGCTTCTTTCTCAATAATTTCTTTTTGAATTTGCTTTGGTAAATGATTCCATATTTCATCTTTAGAATATGGTGAGTTTAATAAGAATGTGCCTCCATGTTTTAAATCGGCAACCATATTAAACTTTTTAATAAACTTATATTGATGACTAGCAATAAAATCGGCTTTATCAATTAAGTATGAAGAGTATATTGGCGTTGGTCCAAAGCGCAAGTGAGAAATGGTTTGAGCTCCAGCTTTTTTAGAGTCGTAAACAAAGTATCCTTGTACAAAGTTATCTGTGGTATCTCCAATAATTTTAATGGAGTTTTTATTAGCACCAACAGTGCCATCAGATCCTAAACCGTAGAACATACAATTAATGGTATTACGTTCTATTGTAAAAGAATCATCAATTGGTAAACTTGTAAAAGTGACATCGTCATTAATACCAACGGTAAAGTGATTTTTTGGTTTGTCATCTAATAATTCGTCATAAACCCCTTTAACCATTTTAGGCGTAAACTCTTTTGATGATAAGCCGTAACGGCCTCCAACCACAACAGGCATTTCTCTGTCGCTTTCAATCAATGCGGTAACAACATCTTGATATAAAGGTTCGCCAACACTTCCTGGTTCTTTAGTTCTGTCTAGAACAGCTATTTTTTTAACGGTGTCTGGTAATTCGTCAACAAAGTGTTTTATTGAAAATGGTCTAAACAAGCGTACAAATAATACGCCTACTTTTTCGCCGTTTTTCACCATGGCTTCAACAGCTTCTCTAGCAGCACCTTCACCAGAACCCATGAGTATAATAACGCGTTCTGCTTCTGGATGACCTTCATAATAGAATAAACTATATCTACGACCGGTATGCTCATAGAATTCATTCATTGTTTCTTCAACAATACCAGGAACCTTTTCGTAAAATGTATTGGCAGCCTCTCTGGCTTGGAAGAATACATCTGGGTTTTGAGAAGTACCTCTAATTACCGGATGATCTGGATCAAGAGAACGTTTTTTGTGATCCATAATAGCATCTTCTGGCATCATAGCTGTAATAACATCATCAGTAATACCATCTATTTTAGAAATCTCGTGAGACGTTCTAAAGCCATCAAAAATATTTAAGAAAGGAACTCTAGATTTTAATGTTGCTACTTGAGAAATAAGTGCAAAATCTTGTGCTTCTTGAACAGATCCTCCAAATAACATAGAGTATCCTGTTTGTCTAGCAGCCATGACATCTGAATGGTCACCAAAAATTGAAAGCGCATGCGTTGCAACCGTTCTTGCGGCTACATGTATTACAGAAGGTAATAATTCGCCTGCCATTTTATACATATTTGGAATCATTAATAATAATCCCTGCGATGCCGTAAATGTGGTTGTTAATGCGCCTGCTTGTAAAGAACCATGAACGGCTCCAGCGGCACCGCCTTCGCTCTGCATTTCAACAATTCTTGGGATATTGTCCCAAATGTTTTTCTGTCCTTTAGAGCTATAAACATCTACATGTTCGCCCATAGGTGATGCGGGTGTTATTGGATAAATAGCACACACCTCATTTGTTTTATGAGCAACTCTAGCAACAGCCTCATTAGCATCACAAATTAGTTTTGGAAAATCTTTCTTCATAATATGATATCTTATTAAATAAAATGAAATTCACAAAAAGTCATATTTAAGACTCTTCACAAAATTTCTAATTGTGTGTAGCCTAACAAGATTTTTTTTATGGACCAAAACCTTTAGGCCATTCAAATAAATTGAGTATAAAGTTAACGATGATAGAGTAAATAGATTATGATAATTGTCATGTGGACGGTATAAAAAAAAGGTTGAGGGTTTCATAATAGTATGAAACCCTCAACCTTTACGTTTAACCTCAACTATTAGAAATTGAAATTTTACACCGAAAAAGAAACTCTAATTCTTAAAAAATATAGTTTTAAAAAATGCTATTCAGCATGCAACCAAGCTTTTTTCTTTAATAAAGCGTCTTCGGTTTCAACATGATTTTCATCAGGTACACAACAGTCAACAGGACATACTGACGCACATTGTGGTTCATCATGAAATCCTTTGCATTCTGTACATTTTTCTGGAACAATAAAATAAAATTCATCAGACACGGGTTCATTCATTGCATCTGCATCTACTTCATCTCCATTTGGAAGATTTACCGTTCCACTCAACTGGGTTTCATCAGAATAAGCCCATTCTTGATCGGGCTCATAAATTGCATTATTAGGACACTCTACAAGACATGCGTCACAATTAATGCATTCGTCGGTTATAATAATTGCCATGATTTATCAGATTAAAAGAATTAATATTTGTAAATTTATAACACATTTTACTTTTTAAATGTGATAAAAATCATATTTAGTATTAAAAAGTGACATTATATTTGATGCTTACAAAGTAGTAAATTCTTGTCAAATTAGTTGAGTTAATTTATTAAATTATCGGAAAACATGGTTATAAAGCAACCTAAACATCAACCAGAAATTCTTGAAGCTGTTATTATTAGATTTGTTGGAGACTCCGGTGACGGCATGCAATTAACGGGAACACAATTTTCAGATACGTCGGCAATGTTTGGCAATGATATTGCCACTTTTCCTAATTATCCAGCAGAAATTAGAGCACCTCAAGGCAGTTTATATGGTGTTTCTGGGTTTCAAGTTCACATTGGTAGTGTAGAAATTAGTACACCTGGAGATGAGGTAGATTTACTGGTGGCTATGAATCCAGCTGGATTAAAAACAAATTTGCATGCAGTAAAGCCAGGACATACCATTATTGTAGATACGGATGCCTTTACTAAAAAGAATTTAGAAAAAGCACAATATGAAGCAAACCCATTGGAGGATGGGAGTTTAGCTAATTATAGAGTTATTGAAGTTGCAATGACCTCACTAACAAAAGAGGCATTGAAAGATATTGAAGGGCTCGATAATAAGAGTATAACACGTACTAAAAACATGTTTGCCTTAGGAATGGTGTACTGGATGTATGACCGTTCGCCCGAACACACCATTGCGTTTTTTAATAAGAAATTTAAATCCTCGCCAGCTATTATTGAGGCCAATACTAAAGTTTTAAATACAGGTCTTTATTTTGCTGAAACATTAGAGTTAATTCCGAACGTCTATACTATTTCGCCAGCTAAAATGGCATCAGGTACCTATAGAATTATTATGGGGAATACCGCTACGGCATGGGGGTTTTTAGCCGCAGCAGAAAAATCTGGATTGGAATTATTTTTAGGGTCATATCCCATTACACCAGCGTCGGATATTTTACATGAGTTGGTAAAACATAAGCATTTTGGAGTAAAGTCTCTTCAAGCTGAAGATGAAATTGCGGGTATTACATCGGCAATAGGTGCTTCATTTGCGGGCGATTTAGCCATTACAACAACATCGGGACCAGGTTTAGCCCTTAAAGGGGAAGCCGTGGGGTTAGCCATGATTATTGAATTGCCACTAGTTATAGTTAATGTGCAGCGAGGAGGACCTTCAACAGGTTTGCCAACTAAAACAGAACAATCAGATTTACTTCAGGCATTATACGGAAGAAATGGGGAAAGTCCCGTAATTGTGATTGCAGCGAGTACACCTGCAAATTGTTTTGATTATGCATACGAAGCAGCGAAACTTACTTTAGAACACATGACCCCAGTTATTTTACTAACAGACGGGTATATTGCTAATGGTTCTGCACCTTGGAAAATCAAATCGGCAAATGATATGCCGGACATTAAAAATAATATTGTTACAAAGGTTGATGGCGATTGGCATCCTTATGAACGGAATGAAGATTCTCTAGCTCGTAATTGGGCGGTTCCTGGAACGCCTGATTTAGAACATCGCGTTGGTGGTTTAGAAAAAGATAGAATTAGTGGTAATGTCTCGTATGTTCCAGAAAATCACGAATATATGACTAAAATAAGAGCCGAAAAAATTAAGCGAGTACAAAACTATATCCCCGAATTAACTACCGAATTTGCGACGAAAGGCGATTTATTGGTTGTTGGTTGGGGTGGCACTTATGGCTCACTGCATTCTGCTGTTAAGCATTTAAACGAAGAAGGTGTTGAAAATGTTGGATATGCACATTTCAATTATATTAATCCGTTGCCAAAAAACACGGAAGCCGTATTAAAACAATTCAAAAAAATTGTGGTTTGCGAACTGAATAGTGGTCAGTTTAGTAAAGTGTTAAAAATGAATTTCAATGGGTTAGATTTATCTCAATTTAATAAAGTACAAGGACTTCCATTTGGAAATAGTGAGTTAATCGAAAAGTTTAAACAATTACTAAAATAATATGGAAACAACAATCGATAAAAAGTATACCTACAAAGATTTTGAGAGCGATCAAGAGGTAAGATGGTGTCCTGGTTGCGATGACTATGTTATCTTACGATCTATGCAAAAGGCCCTCCCAGAAATGGGCGTAAAAAGGGAAGATGTTGTGTTTATTTCTGGAATTGGATGTTCTTCACGATTTCCATATTACATGAATACTTATGGCATGCATAGTATTCATGGTCGAGCTCCTGCAATAGCTACAGGTGTAAAGTTAGCCAATCCTAATTTGAGTGTTTGGGTTATTACTGGAGATGGAGATTCTATGGCCATTGGAGGTAATCACTTCATCCATGTATTACGTAGAAATATTAATTTAAACATCATTTTGTTTAATAATGAGATATATGGATTAACCAAAGGGCAATTCTCACCAACGTCTTTAGTTGGACAAAAAACAAAATCATCTCCTTATGGAAATACCCAGCCTCCTTTTTCAGCAGGCGAATTAGCCTTAGGAGCTCAAGCGCGTTTCTTTGCAAGAATAGGAGGGAATACCCCAAAAGAAATGACCCAAATTTTTATTGATTGTGAAAAGTTTAAAGGCACATCACTAATTGAAGTGTTACAAAATTGTCCAATTTTTAATAATGGCTGTTATGATGAATACACAAATAAAGCTGTGCGTGAAGATAAACAGTTGTTTGTTGAAGATGGTAAACCAATGATTTTTGGTAAAGAGCGAAACAAAGGTTTAGTTTTAAATGGTTTAAAATTAGAGGTTGTCACCATAGGAGAAAATGGGATTGAACAGGAAGATATTTTGGTTCATAACGCCAAAGAGGAAGATGTAACATTACATCAAATGTTAGTGCGGTTAAAATATCCGTTGGTAACAGGTATCATTAGAAGTTTTGATGATTTTACTTTGGAAGAAAGGGAAAAGGATCAAACAGATTTGGTAAAATCAAATTCAAAGTTTAGAAAAGTAGACGATTTGTTTTTCTCAGGAGATATTTATCAAGTGATTTAACTTAAAATTTAATCATGGGTTCAGAAGCCATTATTGTATTTTTTATAGCAGGTGTTGTATTAGTTGCTGGGGCGAATTTTATGTCGAATATGATTTCCCATAAATCAGACAATCCACAAAAGCGAGAGCCTTATGAAAGTGGTATGGTGACTAAAGGACCAACATGGGTTCAGTTTAAAGTAGGCTATTATTTATACGCTATTTTATTCTTAATTTTTGATGTTGAAGTTGCATTTTTAGTGCCTTGGGCAGTCGTTTTTAAGGATATTGGGTTTGTGGCTTTAATCGAAATACTTATATTTCTATTTATATTAGGATTAGGGTTATTGTATGCATGGAAAAAAGGCGCATTAAAATGGGAATAGACGACAAAAAAAGATATATTTCAGAAGTTCAAGATAGAGACCACAAGTTTTCAAAAGATTTTCCAGGAAAGGTAATTCCAGCAGGAAATGGGGCTAACGTTATTGTTACATCCTTGGATAAAATAATCAACTGGGGGCGATCAAATTCACTCTGGTCTCTTTATTTTGGAACCAGTTGTTGCGCTATTGAAATGATGCAAACTGGAGCAGCTCGACATGACTACTCTAGGTTTGGATTTGAAGTAGCAAGACCTTCACCAAGACAAGCAGATTTAATTATTATTGCAGGAACCATCGTAAATAAAATGGCGCCAGTGTTGCGTCGTTTGTACGATCAAATGGCAGAACCAAAATACGTCATTGCCATGGGTGCTTGCGCAATATCTGGTGGACCATTTTTTTATAACACGTATTCAGTTGTAAAAGGCGCAGACCATGTAATACCTGTAGATGTTTATGTTCCTGGTTGCCCACCTCGCCCTGAAGCATTGTTAGAAGGGATGTTAATGCTACAAGATAAAATTAGAACGGAAAACATGAAGCATAAAGAAAATCCTATTGATGGATTTGATGAAGG
>NZ_CAXBLF010000027.1:0-43422 GCF_963976535.1 uncultured Algibacter sp.
ATTTAAAACGCATACAGTAGCTATAGGAAATTAATAATCATAATCACCTTTTTTTATGTTTGTTATAATACCAAACCCTAAAATTACTGCCATTAAAAAACTTAAAATACCTAATACAGAAATACTCTTCCAAAGTGGGTGTATTTCAAACACTATAAATAATGAAGCCCCAATTATTAAGGCAACCATAATAAAAGTTGTAATGAGTTGTTTTGTTATTCTTTGGAGCGTATGCACCATAGGATCTATACCCTTATGGGTTAGGTCTACTTTTATTTGACCAGAATTTATTTTGCGTATTGCATTCTTTAAATCAGATGGGAATTCTTCCATATAATCTGTAAGTTCAACAATAGAATTTACAACCTTTTTACCCATTTTTATAGGATTGTATTTTTTAGTGACACTTGTTCTAAGGTAGGGTTTTGCAATTTCAAATTGTTCCAAGTTAGCATCTAGCTTGTTAATAACACCTTCAACAGTGACTAAAGATCTAGCAAAAAGAAAAAAATAAGTAGGAACTTTTAATCCATGAGCAATGATAATATCTTTTAGTTCTAATAAAACCGTACTCATTTCGTTCTCATGGATATCTCTCACATAATATTTTTCTACAAATTCATTAATATCAAACTCCAAATCTCTCATGTTTGAAATAGGCGCATTGTTTGATAGCTGTTGTAAAGTTTTAATTATATTTTTTACATCCTTGTTTGAAATCGCTACGAATAATTTTCCAAAAATTGAAATATCTCTAGGGAGCATACTTCCCATCATGCCAAAGTCTAAGTAACAAATATGACAATTAGGGAGTACCAATAAATTCCCTGGATGGGGATCAGCATGGAAGAAACCATATTCAAAAATTTGTTTAAAATAGCTAATCGTAAGTCTTCTAGCAATAACTTTAGTGTCAAAATCTTTAGCTTTTAACTCATCAATTTGATTGATTTTAATTCCTGAAATAAACTCCATAGCTAAAACTTTTGAAGTTGTAAAAGCTGAATATACTTTAGGAGCCTCGGCAAATTGATCTAAAGTGATATCGTTTTTCAGGTTATTATAAAACCTTTGAATATTAATGGATTCATTAACAAAATCAATTTCTTTCAGAATGGATTCTTCAAAATTTTCAACGATTCCAATGGGGTCAAAGCTTTTTAAAGAAGGAATTCTTCTTTCTAAAACTTCTGCAATTTTATACATGGCCTTAATATCTTCTTCAATAACTTCTTGAATACCAAATCGTTGAATTTTTAAAGCAACCCGCTTACCAGAGTGTAAGGTTACCTTATGTACTTGCGCTATTGATGCCGATGCAAAAGGCGATGGCTCAAACCAAGCAAATAAGTTTTCTACGGTATCTTTTAATTCTGTTTCTACAATTTGTTTAGCAACACTTTCTAACATTGGTGGTACATTGTCGTGAAGTTTTTCTAACTCAAAAGTTAATTCCAATGGCACTAAATCTGGTCTATTACTTAAAATTTGTCCAAATTTTACAAACGTAGGTCCTAACTCTTCGCATACCAGCCTCATTTTAGCCCATTTGCTATTTGCAACGGCATGTTTTCTTGAAGCTTTAGGAATTAATTTTCGCATAAAAGAATATTGATTATTCTCCTCTAAATATTCTACCAAATCTTCAAAGCCATATTTTATTAAAACTTTAAGTATTTGGTTGTACCTAGAGATAGATCTAAAATTCTTTCCAATACCTGTAAGGATGCCCATCGTTTTATGCTTTCATTTTATTTAACCTAGCTTCTAACAAAGCAACAGTCGCGTCCAGCGTTTCCAGTTTTTCATTTAGAGCTTTAATTTCATCTAAATGCGCCACATTTATTTTTTTATAAAATTTAACAATTAGTTCTTCAATTTTTTCATTTAACTCTTCCTTTAATTCATGGGTTTTTAAAATTATTTTATCTGCAAATTCTAATTCATTTCCATTTTCGTCTAATTGAGATTCGGACATGATATTATTGAAATTATCTTTCCCTTTTTCTGAAAACTCACTTATTTTATCTAGAAATTTTGTGTCCTTTGCTAAATAATAAATACTAGAACTTAATGTGAGTAGCTCTAAAATTGTTTTTGTTTTCATAACCATTTGTATTTAACTAAATATATTGACAAATAATGTCATTTAATATGATATTAATCATTTTGGGTTATGGGCTAATGGTTTATTTTTAAAGTAGAATAAAACATTAATTTTTATACCAATGAAAACCAATTCGATCATAACAATAATGACTAAAAATGTGGTATGTATTACACCAGAGCAATATCTTATAGATGTTAAACATATTTATGAGAAAAAAAAATGGCATCATCACATTCCCGTAACAGAAAATGAAAAATTAGTAGGTATGGTTAGTTTAATAGACTTTATGTATCATATTGCTGGAGCTGGAATTAGTGATGACCATAAAATATATAAAGAGTTAAAAGTTAAAGATATAATGACTCAAAAACCATTTTATTTAACAACTAGCGCAACTATTGAGGATGTAGCTAAAGTTTTAACTGAAGGCCATTATCATGCCATTCCTATTCTTGAAAACAATAGACTAGTAGGTATTGTCTCGACTGTTGATGTTATTAAATCTTTCTTAAACGATACCGCATAATATAACTTATTATAATAAGTGTCCCTTTTTAAAATTTCCAATATTATACTACAAAGACTGATGGTTATCATTTCTGCATTTCCCCCTCAAATGTATCTTTATTAGTATTAAATAATGAGTGTATTATGAAAACTACGCTGTATATACAAAACTTAAAATGTGGTGGATGCGAAACTACCATAATAAATAGAATTTCTGCATTAAAAGGAATCTCTAATATATCTATTAAACTTCAATATAGTACAATTACATTTGAATATGAGACCAAAGAAAATATTGACCAGATTAAACAAATACTTTCAAAAATAGGCTATCCCCCTTTTGTCGAAAAAATGATTTAAAGAAAAAAGTGAAATCTTATATGAATTGTGCTACTACTAGAAAAAAAATAGATAAAGACACTATTTCAAGTGAAGTTTAAAAAAATAATATTTAAAAAAAATAATGAATAACAAAGAAGATAAGAGTAATTGGGCTATAGGTGGCGGTATTCTGGGAGGTCTTGGAATGGGCTTCTTTTTTCTAGAAGAGTCTGCTCTAATGTTTGTAGGATCTATAATTCTTGGACTGGGCATTGGTTTGTTAATCACTTCAATTCTTTCAAGAAAAAAAGATTAAACATTTTTAATGTTATAATGCGGTTAAGGATATAAAGGAGTGAACCATTCGAAATGAATTAATATGAAACTTTCATCAAAATTTATACTAGCTTTATTTGTTTTAACCCCTCTATTATTGATATTAAAGTTTTACTGCCCAAAAAACGATGATTATTTTGCATCTTTAAATACATTGGGTAGCAAAACTTTAATTACTAACGCACTTCCAATAACCATTAAAATAAGTCATGATGTTATTATAGAGAATTATTTTCAATTCATAGATTCTATAACAACGACATACGATTCAATGACACCATATAGCTTAACGGAACATCTTCTGGTTAGAACAAATGCGTGGATTATAGACACGCTTCAAAACACCGATTATTATAGAATGAAAGCGCGAGATTCGTTTGTATATAATCAAAAAAAAATGATTGTTTTACCCGAAGGAGCTGTTATAACTATTCCCGATTCTGCAAAGGCTATAAAACTTCTAAATTCATTTAAAAACACCCTTATAGATATTAACATTCCAGAATTTAAACTTCGCCTTTTTGAAGATTCCACTAAACGTTATGAATTCCCAATACGAGTTGGAAGAAACGAAAAGAAATATCTTAAAATGGCGGGAAGAGTGGTCGATTTAAAGACAAAAACAGGCAATGGCACCATTGTAAAACATGTTCGAAACCCAAGTTACTATAACCCAGTAAACGGCCATCGCTATTTTGTAACAAAAAGAGATGACGAAAAAGTTACCAAATTACCTCAAATCTCCTTTATAGAAACCGAAATAAATGGCTTAAGAAATGGACAATTAATTCATCCAACCACTAACCCTATAACTTTAGGAAAAGCTTATTCAAATGGCTGTATTGGCACTAACGAAGCTGATGCCTGGGTTATTTATTATTATGCGCCTATTGGTACAAAAATTAAAATAAGATACGATTTAAATGTGCTGAATGAAAAAGGTGAAAGAATAATGCTAAAAGATATTTATGGTTTCAATAAATGATTGCCCATATTTATAGCATTGGTTAAGTCATTTTCCGTTTTCTTATTGTTAACCCAACAATCTAAATTATAAATAGTAGTTTCTGCAATATTTGTTAAGGCTTCATGAGTTAAAAAAGCATGATGACCAGTAATTAATACATTTGGAAAAGCATTTAGTTTTATAAGCATACCATCCTTTGGAATATCTAAAGAACAATCTTTAAAGAATATCTTTCTTTCATGTTCATAAACATCCATGACCAACCCAGAAATTTGTTTATTATCCAGAGCCTCAATAATATCATTAGTGTCAATTATAGCACCTCTTGCTGTATTAATAATGATGACACTAGGTTTCATCAAAGTAATTAATTCTTTATTTATTAAATGATGTGTATCTGTATTTAAAGGTAAATGAATCGAAATGACATCACTTTGTTCGCATAGCTCTTTTAGTGATACATATTTTAATCGATAATCGATAGTCATTCTTTTCTTCTCCTTAATATCAAAGCCTAATAATTCACAACCAAAACCATGCATAATTTTAACCATAACAGATCCTATGTTACCTGTGCCTAGTATCCCAACAGTTTTATTTTTTAAGTCAAAACCTATTAAGTTATTAATATCGAAATTGAATTGCTTGACACGCAGACTTGATTTTACTAAATTTCTATTTAGAGTTAATAAAAGAGCAACAGCATGTTCTGCAATCGCATGAGGCGAATATACCGGAACATTAGCCACTTTAATGCCCAATTGTTTAGCTGTAAACAAGTTAATATTATCATGGCCAACAGATCTTAGTGTTATATATTTAACACCAAAATCCTTTAGCTTTTCTAAAACTATGTTTGAAGCATTATCGCCAGAAAATATGGATACTGTATTATATCCAACAGCTTTAATAGCGGTTTCAGATGTTAGTGCATCTTCAATAAAAGTTAATTTGTGCTTTCCATTATTTGCGCTTTCCAGATAAGGGATTTCAAATTTTTTAGCACTATAAATAAGTACTTTCATCTTGGTTAATAATTAGATTATAATTTATTGTTGCTTTAGTGATTTCTTAATAGCTACCTCATATTTTGTAATGGATGAATCAATTTTCAATCCAATAAAGCTATCCGATTTAATTAAAAACAACAATGATATATATCATATCTATTGCTTTAAGTTGAGCAATATCATTTTTTATATACTTGATAATATTTACTTTAAAACAAAATTTAATCATGACACTTTTCATACTCATAACACTATTTCTATTGCTCTTAGTTGCCTTGCTACTAGTACCAATAATTATATGTATAGACACCACATCTAACCAATATTACTTACAATTACAAGGTTTAATTAAAGCCCATTTAGAAAATCATGATGCAGAAATTTTTAGAATTAGAATAAACGTTTTATTCATGAAATTTTATATTTATCCATTAAAAAAAAAGAGCATAAACAAACAAAAAAAGGACGATAAAAGACATTTAACAAAGCTTAAAAAGAATATGTCTTTTAGTAGATTTTTTAAAATATTAAGAACCTTTAAAATAAAGCAACTTTTTATAAATATGGATACTGGAAATTGCATTTTGAATGCCAAGTTGTATCCATTATTTGCATTATTAAATTATACCGCAGGAAATTTTCACATAAATTTTCAAGGACGAAATCAATTGGTGTTACTTGTAAAAAACAGACCAATAGATATCATAAAATCATTTATTAACCTTTAAATTATTGTATTATGGATTTACATTTTGAAGAATTATTAGGTCAGATTACTGACTTTATTAAAACAGAAGCCAAAACAGAAACTGTTGTTGGCGAACAATTTGAATTAGGACAATTTAAATGTGTTCCAGTAATAAAAGTAGGTATGGGATTTGGTACAGGTGGAGGCGAAGGCATTGAAACCAAGAACAAAGCCCGTAAAGGACAAGGAGCAGGTGGAGGAGCTGGTGTTGGTATAGAACCCATAGGTTTTTTAGTAACAAAAGAAGAAGAAATATCTTTTATTGAAGCAGGAAAAATTCATGGTTTAGCCGCAGCTTTTGAAAAAGTACCAGACTTGATCGAAAAGATTGTTGATAAAAGAACTAAAGATGAAATGACAACTTAATTCATATCATCCGAAAGTTTTTAGTGGTTAACGTACAGACTGAATGTTTTAAGTTAAAAATTAATGCATTCAGTCTGCTATTGTTGTTATAGGTAGGTTAAATTAAAATACCGCATTAATTTACTAAAATGCAATTAAGTACATGACAAAAATTTATTTCTCAAAATTAATTTTGAGAAATAAACTACTTGCCATTTTCAGGACATCAAAGACCTCACAGGTTTTCAAAACCTGTGAGGTGGGGTTTACGTAATAAAAAAGCTGTAATACGCTATATATATATATATATATATATATATATATATATATAAGGTTTATAGTACTATTCTGAATTTTTGTTATGTACTAAAAAAATGCATTATATATTTACATAACCCGAAACTAAAAATTGCATACGTTTTTGTATATGATTTTATAATTTTCACCATAAGTAGTCTAAGTTTAAAAATAGCTCAAAAAATATCTTCTAACCAAACTAATATCGCTAAAAACTTTGAGAAAATACTAATAGCATCAAATTCATAATTTAGAAAGCATCAGTTTCATTAATTCAATGGCACTTAACCTTCCTTTTTCTTTTATAAATGCTCTTGGCGTGTTATCGCCAATTTCAAAAACCAAGGCTTCCATACCATGAGCAACATAAAAATAATTACGTGATATGATAGCTGGATCCATTTTATCACTTGGTTTAATATTTGGGTTATATCCAGGGATTTCTTTCTTTACATTATCTAACCATTCTGGCACCAATCCAGGCATATTGCCTTTAAAACTGTCGGCTATGGTATAATAAATATCGTCCCAAGTAGAATGGAAATCTATGCCGAAATAGAATTTACCCTTTGTTTCATTCTCCTTTTCTTCAATAAATTTACTCACAGCCAATGTTTCGGGTTGATTAAAATGAGTCCAATCCCTGTTCAAATCAATTCCCCCAGAATTATGTCTCCAATGCCCATTATCAACCCCATCTGGGTTCATCAAAGGAACAACATAGGTTGTGAATTTTTTTCTAAACTTTTTAGCCAGTCTTGAATCAGAACTTATGGTTTCTACAAAAGCTTTCATTGCCAAATACCCTGTAACTTCTGGTGGATGCTGCCGCGATATGACCATAAGCATTCTTTTTGATCTTTTCTTACCAATACTTATGGCAGTCAATGGTCTTCCTTCCTTGCTTTTGCCAATTTGCAGATTTGAGATAAAAGTTTTTTTTGATAAATCATCAACCCATTTTTTAACATGTCTCGAGGTTTGAAGTTCTTGGGCACTTACCCATAAAGTATCTGAACTTACTTCTAACGTCATTTGTGCATTTAATGCAAGTGAACCTGGACCAAAATTTTTGTCACCTTTTTCATATTCCACATAATCTGTAGAATCTATTGATGTCCAATTTAATCCGTCATTACTTAATTTAGGATAATATCTATGCTTATAGCCTTCACTATATGTAAGGGTTACATAAATTCGTTTTTTTTGTTTAGACCAAACTTTAAAAGCGTACCAAGGGCTTGTGTTTATTGGTGTATTTTCAGGAGTTATAAGTACCGTATATGTACTGTCATTATCTTTAGCTATACCATTTAATCGACCGCCTTCAAAATTATTGAAAAAATAAACAGCATCCGTTTCAAAAGGAAATATTCCTTTCCATTGTTTTTGTACGGGTTTTGCAGTTGTTACAATTTGTTTTATAGGCTCTTGCCCTTTAAAAACAGGTTTTTGAGCATACGTGTTCAGTGCAAATATAAAACTGAATATCAAGGCTATTTTTTTCATACTTTTTTTGTTAATGGGTTGACTCTTTTTCAAGTTTGTTAAAATATAATTTAGTGGCCTGCATTACTTTAGGCGCCAATATAATACCAGATACCATTGTTGGGATAGCCATAAGGGCAAAGCTTATATCAATTAAACTTACAATTCCTGTCATAGAAGAAACAGCACCTATGATAATGCTGGCGATATAAATATAATTATAAGCCTTTTTAAATTTTGTCCCCAATAAAAAAGAGATGCATTTCGAACCATAATACGAATAAGTAAATAAAGATGTAAAGGCAAAAATAGACACAATAAATACCAGTAAAAATGCCCCATAACTTGGCATGGCCTGAATAAAAGCATATAATGTAATGGTGACTCCCTCTATATTTGGCTGTAACCAACTATTGGTAACAAGAATGGCCAAAGCCGTTAAGGTGCAAACAATAATGGTATCAATAAAAGGGCCTAACATGGCTATTAAACCTTCCCTTACAGGCTCTTGATTGCTTGATGCTCCATGTGCCATTGGCGCAGTACCTATACCAGCTTCGTTTGAAAATGCCGCTCTTCTCACACCAACAATTATAATGCTACCAATACTACCGCCTAAAACGGCGTTGCCTGTAAAAGCATCTTGAAAGATGAGGTATAATGAAGGAACTATAGCCGTATAATTAACTATCAATATATAACTAACCGACAAGAAATATAATATGACCATAGCTGGTACAAGCTTTGAGGCAAAACTTGCAATTCTTTTTATGCCTCCCAAAATTACAATAGAAACAAAAACACTGATTATAATGCCTAAAATGAGTGTTGATTCAATAGATACTTGATACCCCAAAGCAGGAAGCAAAATATCATTTAGCACTTGCGTTAATTGGTTGGCCGTAAAAACAGGTAGCGATCCTATGAGTCCGGCTATTGAAAAAAATATCGCTAGTGGTCTCCATTTTTTCCCCAACCCTTCGGTAATAACATACATTGGGCCTCCTTGTATTTCACCTGAACTATCTTTACCACGATACATTATGGACAAGGAGCAGGTAAAGTATTTTGTGGTCATGCCAATAATAGCACTTACCCACATCCAAAACAAGGCACCTGGCCCTCCCATTGAGATAGCAATGGCGACACCAGCGATATTGCCCATTCCTATAGTGGAAGAAAGCGCAGTAGATAATGCTTGAAATGCACTTATTTGTCCTGGATTATTTTTGTTGTCATATTTACCTTTTAATATGGCTATGGCGTACCAAAAATGTTTAAATGGCAATAATCTGGAATAGATTAAAAAATAAATGCCACCACCAATGAGTAAAATCAATAAAGGAATATCCCAAATCCAATTACTAAACGCAACTATAGCCTCCTCAAAACTTTGTAATAAGTTACTCATTGTGTCCAAATAATTCGGAATATTGTTTATACTGTTTTTGTTGTTTTCCTTCCAATTCTATATTTTTCCCTTGTATAAAGGTATGTGTAATCTTATTTGTTCTGATATCCAAAGCATCTCCGGTTGATACAAATAAAGTGGCATCCTTTCCAACTTCAAGTGACCCTAAAGTATTGTCAATGCGTAAAATTTTTGCTGCATTTAAAGAAATTGTTTTTAAGGCATCCTCTTTGCTAAGACCAAAAGCTGCAGCTACTCCAGCATAAAACGGTAAATTTCTGGACGTTGACAACATCCCTTCATGGCTTATCGCTACCACAATGCCTTCTTTAGAAAGAAGATATGGCAGTTTATATCGCAGATCGTAATCCATATCTACCTTACTTGGTACACTATGAGTAGGAGGCAGAATTACCGGAATATTATTTTTCCTTAAAAAATCTACAACCAATAAAGTCGATTCTGCTGATATGAGTACAACATGCTCTATTCCCATTTTTTTTGAAACTTGAATGCTTTCAATAATTTCTTTTGGTTCAATAGCATGTATAAACAACGATTGTGTACCATTAAATAATCCTTGTAAAGCCTCAAGTTTTAAGTTTGGTTTATTATCTTCTTGTTTCCCATAAGCAATCGCTTGTGTAAATAAATTTTTCAATTCTGTTACATTAGTATCATAATTTTTGTTAGGATTTGACCGTCTTGTATGCGTTGCAGCATCGTAAGAAGTCCGGCTGGAACTTGGCCAATTCAAATGTATGCCTGTGCCAAATTTGTATAAGGATTCTTCCCAATTTCTACCATCAAGTTTCATTACTGACGATGTACCTGAAACCATACCGCCTCTTGGAGCAGTTTCAACAGTTAAAATACCATTAAATCTTAAAACTGGTAAAAATTCTGAATCTGATTTAAAAGCAAAAGCTGTATTTAAATTCGGGTTAATCCTACCTTCTTCATTTCTATCATTTGAGTGTGGTACACCACTAATTTCTTCAATACCAATTAAAGAATTGAGTAAAATAAATCCAGGATAAATATGTTGCCCAGAGACATCAATTACTTTATACGCAGAATTATCAATCTTTGTGTTTTCTAATTTATCAACTATTGAAATTTTACCATTTTCAAATCCTATAACAGCATTTTGTATCACCTGGCCTGTGCCAATATGTAAAGTGCCACCAACTAATATAACAGGTTCATTTTCGCTTTTTATAGCTAACTTATCTTGTGCAAAAATGTTGAATGACATGCCGCAAGTAACTAGTAAAATTAAGATTTTATAGTTTTTAGTATGTTTCATTTGTATTGGATTTAATAATTAATTTTGAACACCTAAATACTCGCAGGTGAAATCTGGTTTTGATATGGAAATGTGTGGTTCAACATTTGAACCTGTTTTAATGGCATTCTTCATTGCGCTGATGATTCTGTTTCTTTCAGTTTGAATGCCTTTTCTTAATTGCTTATCTTTTTCAATATCGAAATACACCATGCCTTCTATTATTGTTTTTTCGGCTTTTGCATAAATTGAAAGTGGGTTTTCTGACCACAAAACAACATCGGCAGATTTTCCAATTGTAATGCTTCCCATGGTATCGTCCAAATGCAATAGTTTAGCGGGGTTAAGTGTCACAAGTTTTAAAGCATCTTGTTCATTCATATTGCCATATTTAACAGATTTTGCTGCCTCTTGATTAAGATGCCGTATAGTTTCCTGACTATCAGAATTGACAGCTGTAACAACGCCTTCATTATGCATTACTGTTGCGTTATAGGGAATGGCATTTCTGGTTTCCCATTTAAAATTCCATTTGTCTGAAAATGTGGAACCGCCTACACCATGTTTCAACATTCTGTCTGCAATCCTGTAACCTTCTAAAGCATGCGTAAAAGTGTTAATGTTAAAATTAAATCGTTCTGCTACATTCATGAGCATCAACATTTCACCTTGCTGATAGGCATGACAAGAAATATACCGCTTGCCTTCCACAATTTCTAATAAGGCTTTATTAGCTAAATCTACTCTAGGTTTTACTGTATTGTCTTTCTTTTTTAAAGCATTAAACTCTTGCCAGTGCTTTTTATACGCCAATGCTTGTGTAAACACATCGGTATATACTTGTTCCAATCCCATCAAAGACCTAGGAAACCGGATAGAAGGTGCACTTTTTGACCGCTTGGGGTTTTCGCCTAAAGCAAATTTTATAAAGGGTTTAGCTTCTTTTATTTTTAAGCCTTCAGGATTTTCTCCCCATCGTAACTTGATAAGTGCAGACTGGCCTCCTATTGGGTTAGACGAACCATGTAATATTTGGGCTGCAACAACGCCTCCTGCCAATGCTCTGTAAATATTGATTCGCTCTGAATCTAAAGCATCACTCATTCTTATCATGGCAGATACCGTGGCAATATCGTTTACGGCACTTAACGCAATATGGGAATGCTCATCAATAATGCCTGCCGTTAAATGCTTCCCTGTTCCGTCAATTATTCTTGCTTTAGATACTTTTAGATTTTTACCAATTTGAACTATCACTCCATCTTTAAGCAACACATCGGTTTCGGTTAAAACGCCCTCATTTTCATTGGTCCATACTGTTGCATTTTTTATTAATATATCTTGTTGTATTGGTTTTTTAGGGCTGCCGAAGGCTACAAACGGAAAAATGACATCACCTAAATCTTTTCTTTGCAAATCCGTTTCTTTCTGTTGATTTGTTATATTTTGTAATGACTCTTTTGCTTTAGAGGCCTTCCAGTCAATCCATTTACCATCATTGCCCTGCCCTTTACCTTGTAGAACCATTTTCTCTGGGTCATTATTTATCCAACCTCCTAAACGATAAAAAGATTCAGAATCTTTATTAAATTGAAGGGTTACTATATCTCCGGTCAATTTAAAATCTGTTTTTATTTCTGTTGAATTCTGATTAAGAACCTTTGCATTATAACCCTTTTTTGATTTTTTAACCACCAAAGAATAATCTTCACCATCAATCGAAAGCGAGTAGGTTCCATTAATTGAAGGATTATCCTCTTGAGTAACAATATAATTTTTGCCTTGAACCCAGTTTTCATAAATAACCGTTTGCTTATCAAAAATTTTTCCAGAAGTAATTATGAAATTTGCCAATTTTCCGCTTTCTAAAGTTCCTATTCTATCTTCCTGATGCAACAATTTAGCTGGCAGTACTGTTAAACTATATAAGGCCTGTTTAGGACTTAAACCATAAGCTACAGCTTTTTTAAGATTGGATAAAAAATTATCCGTTTTGCTCTGACCGTGAGATGTAATAGCAAAGGCTACACCTTGTTCTTCGAGGCGCGCAGGATTAGATGGTGCCAGTTCCCAATGCTTTAAATCAGCCAAGGAAATTTTTTCAGTATCAAAAGGATTTGAAACGTCATAAGCTGCTGGAAAATTAAGCGGAATTATAAATGTTGCGTTTAACGCTTTAATTTCATCAATCCGTTGGTACTCGTCCCCACCACCCTTAATGATATAGTCAATGTTAAATTCTTTTGCTATTTTATGTGCTCTTAAAGCACTTAACCAGCCATTGGTCTCAAATATTTGTGGAAGTTTTTTTGTATTTAAAATAGCTTCCAACGATTGGTCCATAAAAGGTTGGTTCTGAAATTGATTATACCATTCCGCATCATAAAAGGTTTGACGTAATAATGCAATACTTCCCATAGGTGAAATGGGGAAATCTTGAGTTGAACTGCCTTTATGAAAGGAAAAATGAGCAGCCACTTTTGATAGTAACATTTCATGGTTTTCATTATTTTCTCCAAGGGTAACCAAAGATGCTGTTCCTCTGGACACACCATCTGGTCTAAATGTAGCTACAAGCCCAAATCCTTGTTTACGAAGCTGTTGTGCTCGCTTTCTATCAACCAAAAAATGTTCAGATGCATTATATTCAGATTTTATAGCTTCATTAGCATTGTATGAACCCTTTGTATTAGATTGTATTTGTTCTCTTTTAACATAAGGGTTTCCTCGTGGCGAATTCTTCACTTCAGGTTGTCCGTATGTACTAAAAACATCAATAAAAGAAGGGTAAATATATCTTCCTTTTGCATTTATTTCGGTGTAACCGGTTGGTACTTTTCTTCCATTGACCACTTTTTCAATACTTTTGTTTCTTATTAATAATGTGGCATTTTTCAATAGCTCTCCTGGTGCAGGAATTATGGTTGCATTGGTAATAGCAAAAGTATTTGGAAGTTGGTTTGAAACACCATTTTCAGGAAATGTCTCTTGGCTATTTCCTATATACACCATTAAAAATGTATATATAAAAGCCAACCATAATGAGCGCTGATATCTAATTACTTTATTTCTTTTCATTGGGTCTTTATTTTATTGTAAAAATCATACTTCAAAAAATGTTGACGTATTCACAAGATAGTTTGCTTCATCTTTATGATAAAATTCATTGGTTAAAGGAGAATATGTGTAGTCCTTACGCCATTGTTTATGGCATTGCATAAGCTGGCTAATGGCGTCAATAATATATTGCAATTCCTTATCTGTCATAGTTGGGTGAAGTGACAAACGAACCCAACCTGGCTTTTCTGAAAGATCGCCACGATTAATTTCATCTGTTATTTTTTTGGATTGCTCTCTGGTAACTTCCAATAATAAGTGGCCATAAGTCCCTGCACAAGAACAACCACCCCTAACCTGGATGCCGAATCTATCATTTAACAATTTAACAACTAAATTATAGTGTATATTTTCAATGTAAAATGAAAATGCTCCCAGCCTATATCTAACATCTTTGGCAAGTAAGTGCAATCCAGAAATATTCGATAATTTCTCATAACATGCTTTAACAAGTTCATTTTCACGAAGACGGATTTTTCCGACGGTCATTTTCTCTTTCAACTTAATTGCCAAACCCGCTTTTATGGCTTGTAAAAAACCCGGAGTGCCACCATCTTCACGTACTTCAATATTATCAAAATAATGATGTTCGCCCCAAGGATTAGTCCAAGTCACAGTGCCTCCTCCAGGATGATCTGGAATTTTGTTTTTGTATAGCGTTTTATTAAAAATAAGAACGCCTGAGCTACCCGGTCCACCAAGAAATTTATGAGGTGAAAAAAAGATAGCATCCAAACGTTGGGCAACATTTTCAGGATGCATATCCATATCTACATAAGGTGCAGAGGCTGCATAATCAACAAAGCAATATCCTCCATTTTTATGCATTATTTCTGCTAGTTCATGAATATTGGTGCCAACTCCAGTAACGTTGGAGCAAGCAGTGAACGCTCCAATTTTTACTTTTCGGTGCTTATGTTTTTCCAATGCTTTAATTAAATTATTGGCATTGACAAATAAATTTTCAGAGGGTTCTAACACCTCAACATCTGCAATTGTTTCCAACCAAGTTGTCTGGTTGGAATGATGTTCCATGTGTGTTAAAAAAACTACTGGTCTATCTTCTTCAGAAATATGGATTTGGTTGGCATATTTTTCAGGAATTTTAAGTCCTAATATACGCTGGAATTTACATAGAACACCCGTCATTCCAGAATCTGATGTAATGATAACATCATCATGAGAAGCATTGACATGTTTTTTAATGATATTATGTGCTTCTTCATAAATATTTGTCATCAATCTCCCTGTGTGGCTGGCTTCAGAATGAGTGTTCCCAACCATGGGGCCTATACGATCCTGTAATATTTTTTCAATGGGTCCATATAATCTTCCGCTTGCAATCCAATCTCCATAAATGAGTGGTTTAGAACCATAAGGCGTTTCAATTTTTGCATTGATTCCAATAATATTCTCCCTAAATTCTTGAAAATATTGTTCTAATGTTGTTTGTTTGCCTGTAATCATATTTTAAAAGTAAAGACTGTCTAAAAAGAAATGTATTTTATTTTGATGAACTAATTCAAATAAATTATCTATATAGGTTAACTGCTCGTTTTGGTTGAATACAAACAATCAGTAATTGGAATTTAACTTATTTAGACAGTCTTTATTGTTATTTATGTAGTTGGCTTTTATTATTGAATTCTATCATAATAGCAACATCCTGGTAGGTCGTCATATGCTGTTTGACTGGCTTTATCAAATTCAGTATCATGACCAACAGAAGCTATAGCTTTTGAAATATTTTTTTTCTTTCCTTTTTTATTTGAAACACCTACAGTTAATATTTTAGTCTCTTTATCCCATACTGCACTAACCACTTCAGGAATACTTTTAGCTGCTTTTTCAATACGTTTTTTACACATTCCACATTTTCCATTAACGCTGAAACTATATGATTTAACAATTTTGGCAGTTGTTTTAGTTTCATTAGCTTCATCTCTATCATATTGGCAACAACCTGGCAAATCATCATATACAGTCGCTTCTGCTTTATTAAACTCGGTATCGTGTCCTATGGTGGCTATTGCCTTGGAAACTTGCTCTTTTGTGGTGGTAGCATCGGAAACATCAATATTGATGACCTTACTTTCCTTATCCCAAGTGGCATTTGTAACACCAGAAACCGCTTTTGCCGCTTTCTCGATTCTCTTTTTGCACATCCCACAGTTTCCTGAGACCTCAAAATTGAAAGATGCGACCGTTTTTGCCGTGGAAGCTTCCGTGTTTTCAGTTCCTTCCCTATCATATTGGCAGCAGCCTGGAAGTTCTTCATACATTGCATCATTAGCTTTATTAAATTCTGTGTCATGACCAGCTGCCTCAATGGCATTTGCAACATCAATAATATTGGTATGCCTTGCCATGATAACTTTTATGATTTTAGTCTCTTTGTCCCAGTTCACAGAAGATACCCCTTCAACAGCCGATGCTGCTTTTTCAATGCGTTTTTTGCAGCCGTTACAATTACCGAGTACCTCAAATTCGGAGGTTTTTTCTTGTGAAAACCCAGTATTGATTGTAAATAATACTATAAGGCAAATCATTATACTTGATAAAATTGATTTTTTCATAAAAAAATATTTTTAAACTATTTATTCTATTTGTTTGTTTATAAGCACTTTGAAGACAACTAATAACCATGTAGTTAAAACATAATATTGTAATACTCCAAACTATTAGCTATAAACCCTTGATTTTAATTTATGGATAATACAGACTAGAATCTATTAACCAAAACCCTAGTCTGTATTGGTAGATATTACATTTTATTACTACTGATTCACTTTTGTAACCTCAAATAAGCCAGGATCTTCTGGTGCCATTTGATTTGACAGAATCTCATCTTCAGGATATAAAAAGCGTTCTACATTTTGTGTTGCCGTTGGTACATTTAAAGGGAATGGAACAGCAACATCGGAGTCACTCTTCTTCAGTCGTCTTGCATCATCAAAAGGCATAAAGGTTGTAAATCCTGAAACGTACCGTTCTTCAATAATTTCCCTCAATAAGGCTCTATCAGGATTTATACCATCCATATTTTCAATTCCTCCAGCATCAAAATCTGAAGCTATATAGGCATCGTATGTGTAAGGTTCTGAAGAGAAATTGGAATTTAAAAACGCACCAGTATTCAGAAAATTACGGAGTTCATTTAAATGTCCTAAACCTATAGTGAAACTTTGAGTACGTGCTCCAGCTTCAGCAAGGATTAGCAAGTTTTCTTGATAAGTAATCATTGGTTGCGGTTCAAGTTCGTTGGCAATACCTAAATTAATTTCGGCGCTTGTCTGGTCTATGGAATAGTATCCAAAACGTGCCGTTTCATCGGTTTTGGTGTTATTACGGGACATACCGCTGCTGTTATCCAATAATCTGATTAAATAACTATCTCCGGTGCCAGTATTAGGACCGCCAGAGAGAACAATAAAATATTTATTTTTGGTACTGTTTTCACCTGCCACATTCAAAGGGTCAAACACCATGCTGTTGCCACTGGAAGAAATTCCGTTTTGAGCAGCATTATAGGCATTGTCATACTCCTTTGTGTGCATATAGTAACGTGCCTTTAATGTCCAAGCAGATTCCAGCCATTTTAAGCGGTTGCCATCAAAAATATAATCTTCGATAATGACACTTCCGTCCGCGTTTTCCAAATCATCAATGGCTTCCTGAAGCAGTATTTGCAGCTCATCAAAAACAGTACGTTGATCGTCAAATCTAGGATCTTCAATATCACTAACAGCTTCTGAATAAGGAATATCCCCAAAAAGCGAAGCATAAGTTCCAATAAGATGAGCTTCGAGTACTTTAGAAATGCCTTGGTAAAATGGATTATCTGTTGTTCTGCCACGCATCTCGCGCATAGGTGTAATTACGCTTTGGTAACCATCCCAACCAAATGTTGTATTTGTTACGTTATACAAAAACCTTTCCTGATCAACTTGTTCAAAGCCTATTAATTGACTTGAATAATACCCAGCCATTCTGCTAAAAGCACCTAGCTGTATATTAATATTGGATAGTTCGGCACCATTAAGAAAAAGACCCGCATCAACAGCGTCAAGTGTAAGCTGATTGGGATTTTTATTTAGGTCATCAACAATGTTTTCGCAACCACTTAAAATTATCGTTACAAAAACGAGTATGTATTTTATATATATAGATTTCATAGTTTAAGGTTTAAAAATTAGCTTGAAGATTAAACAATATGGATCGCGTACCTGGATTATTAAAATAATTCATTCCGAAAGCATTACTAACACCATAGTTGTTAGTTTCCGGGTCAACACCAATAAGGTCGGTCCAAAGTATAAGATCTCTACCTGTAACAGATATCCTTAAAGATTCGAGTGAAAGTTTCGATGACACTTTGAGTTTGTTAAAGGTATAACCCAAGGTCACGTTTCGTAATTTAGTCCAAGTAGCGTCTTCAATATAAAGGTCATTAAGCTTGTTAAAGCCCAAACCACCACCTATACCACGATAATAGGACTCATCCAGAAGTACATTTCCGGCACCAAAATCTTTTATATTGCCACGAACTGTTGTTCCTGCGGTGAATACATTACCATTCAAGTTTGTTAAATCCTCAGTAAGAGTAACTTCATTTGCTACATCTTCATGAACTCCAAAACCATAAAGTACAATTCTGGTCCTGTTTATAAACTCACCTCCTTGCGAGTGTTCGAACAGAAAGCTAAAATCTAGGTTTTTCCATTTCAGCTCCAGCCCCAAGCCGCCGCGCCAATCTGGATTTGGGTCGCCAATTACACGCCTATTCCTGTCCAATTGTGGAAAACCATTTGCATCAAGTGCTAAACTGTTATCTTCGTTACGAAGTGCACCTGGCAACCAGAAAGAACTCATTGCAAATCCTTTTACTGCTTTGGAAGTTCCACCGATATCAACGGTTTCGGCACCAGCAATATCAAGCACCTTGTTTTTATTATCATTAAAGTTTGCATTAAGTGATATTTGCAAATCTTGACTATCTATTATTTTACCATTAAGATCAATTTCAAATCCTTTATTTTCTATTACGGCAGCATTGGTATAATTTGTGCTAAATCCTGAACTCGGATTGGTATTAACCGCAAAAAGGATATCTTTTGTTTCATTTTTGTAGTAGGTTAACCCCAGACTAATTCGGTTCTTAAAAAACCTTAAATCTGTTCCTACTTCCCATTCGGTTTTTATTTCAGGTTTTAAATTTGAATTTCCTTTTTCAGAATCTACTAAAAAGCTACCACCAAAAGTTGAAAAACCAGTTGATGCCAAAGTATCAAACTTATAAGGTGCAGGTTGTATCCCTACTTTTCCCCATGCAAACCTTAATTTTCCAAAGCTTAAAGTTTCCGATTCAATTAAATCGCTAAATTGCCAAGCCATATCTGCTGAAGGATAAAAGAAAGTTCCTTTTATAGTAGAAGATGCCTCTAAAGCTCCAGAAACATTGACGAACAATTGATCAAATAAATTGAACGCTAAAATACCATATCCTCTATTTGAACGAATTTTTCGTATGTTCCTATTCCAAGATGATGCTGCTTGATCTGGGTTAAGATCGGGGGTAGGAAGGCTGGAATTTACAGCAAATGGGCTAACGGTATTAGTATTGGAAAACCGTTGTCTGTCATTAAAGTTCCATCCTAATGTTGCCGAAACTTCTACATCCTTATTAATGTCCTGTGTGGCGATAACTATACCATCAAAATTAAGTTCCCGACTTGTTATATCGGTTTGTGTCCAAAGTCCACCACTACGATTACCACTTGCTGAACCTATGGGAAAAAAAGAACTCCTGGAATCGGAATAATAATCCAAGCCACCTCTCAAAATAATTTTCAACCAATTAATCGGATCCATGGTCAGTTCAGGAGAAATAATAAACCTATTGACTTCATTAGGTGATTTCTGTTCATTTATAGTCCATAACGGGTTATTATAAATAGGGTTTTGAGATTCTCCGAATTGTCTCCGATAGGATCGTTGCCTGTCAGGAAACACATCGCCATTACTTGCCACATAAGTACCAATATAATCTGAAATATCAAAATCTGCTGCAGTTCGTAAAAGCCCCAACAAAATACCATTTGTATTTTCTCCAGCTTGTATTATCCTATTTGAATCTGTGTTGGTATATGATATTTTATTGCTCCAACTTAACCAGTCGGTAAGTTGTGCCTGCGTATTGAGCCGCAAGTTTTGACGTTTGTAATCGAAATTTTTAATAATACCCTCTTGGATAAGGTTTTCATAACTAAAAAAATACGATGTCTTTTCGCCTCCACCACTTACAGAGATGTTGTGTTGGGCATAAACACCTGTTTGGAACACTTGATCGTAGTTACTGTCAACAAAGGTTTCCCTAGAGTTTTTTGTAGTTACAGGATAGTATGTATTTCCTGAGGTATTTGATTGAAAATATCGCCCGGTTTCATCTACTTCATCTGGGCCTCCTGAACGGTCTGAAATCTTATCTCCCCATGATTCACTTCTATTTATTGCTCTAACACCACCTCGTCCTTGTCCAAATTTATCTTGCAATGGGGTTTTTACGTTAATCTCATCAAACGATTGTGTAAAGGAATATTGTACTGTTGGTTTACGATTCAAATTTCCATTTTTAGTGGTAATAACAATAACACCATTGGCGGCTCGTGAACCCCATAGTGCTGCTGCCGATGCTCCTTTTAAAACTTGTACCGATTCGATATCTTTGGAATTGATATCATCTAATCTAGATTGTTGGCTAATAGTAACATTCCCAATATTGTCATTACTCACAGGAACGCCATCGAGTATAATTAAAGGTTGGCTTGCGCCTTGAATGGTATTGGCACCTCTTATTTGGATTGCAGACCCTGAACCCGGATCGCCATTTGATTTACCAATTCTAACACCAGACGCCTTGCCTGCCAAAGCATTAATAACTCCTGCCTCGCCTGATTTAACAATACCTTCGGTTTTAACAATGGAGCTGGTTGATCCAGATTCGTCAACAAATTGCTTCGTGCCAATGGCAGTAATAATAACTTCGCTTAACTCATCAAAATTTGCCAGCAATACAATATTTAAGGTTACCGTATTATCTACTTTAATCTCTTGAGTAGTATACCCTAAATAAGAAAAAACTAATACATCGTCAATGTTGGTATTTATGACATAACTTCCCTCAAAATCACTGACAACGCCCTTATTTTTTCCCTTAATAATAATATTTACTCCTGGTAAGGGTATTTCGTTTTTATCTGTAACTGTCCCGCTAATTTGCTGCTGTGGTTGCGAGCCATTATCATCAGGGTTTTTTTCTAAAATAATTGTTTTATTATCGGACAAGGTGAAGTTAAAATCTCCATAATTAAGGCTTCGTTCGAGGAGTTTATTGGCCTTGATTATTCCTTTTTTAAGATATACTTTTGGTGCATCTTTAAATAAATCTTCTTGATAGATAAAAGTGTAATCGGTTTGGTTTCGAATTAACTCAAAAACCTCATCGACGGTCAGGGTTTTATCAATATCTATTTTAATTTTTGTGTTTTGCGATAACATATTATCCGACGAAAAACTAAAAATTGTAGTACAGAACAAGAAAATAAAAGTTCTCATGATGTTGATTAAGAGCTTTTTTTTAATACAGAAAAAAACTTTGGTTAAATTAATTTTCATAAATTTGCATGTTAGTTGATTAAACAATTGATTAATACTCAAAAAGGGAGTGATAGTGGTACTTTGAACGGTGTAAACTTCGTTCCCTTTTATTTTTATTTTAAGATTATTTTGTTGTTGTTTATTTCATAGGCATTAATAAAATTAGTGTTTTTTATAGTTAATAGAATATCTTCAATCTTTTGTTTTTTACTTAATACGCCAATAAATTTAACATCTTCAAGATCTTTGTTTAGAAAAACAACTTCGGTGTCATACCATCGAGACAATACTTTCATAATATCTTTTAATGATTTGCTTTTAAAACTAAAGATCCCATTTTTCCATGAGATTTCATCATAAACGTCTATAGAAATGACAGATATGCTTTTATTGTTAAGATGCACTATGGATTGTTGATTTGGTTTTAATGTTTCTTTCTCAACACCAATATCTAAAACCACTTTACCTTCAACCAACGTGGTGTATATGCTATTTTCGTCTGAATATGCCTTGATATTGAATTCTGTTCCCAATACTTCAACTTCTTGCATTTTTGTAAGAACTTTAAATATTGCCCCATTATGTTCAGTGCTTGGGGAAACATCAAAATAGGCCTCGCCATATACAAGTTCTACCTGACGGCTTTCTCCGTTAATAAATGCTACGGGGTATTTTAATTGGCTTTCTGAATTAAGCCATACTTCTGTGCCGTCGGATAATATAATATGAAATTGACCTCCTCTTGGAATCGTTAAATAATTGTATGTTATTTCTGGTTTTGTCGTTGATGCCACCTCATAAATTATCTCTTCACCGTTACTCGACAAATTATTTGCAACATACTTTTGCCCTTTTTCCAAAGCAACTTCTGAACCATCGGAAAGAGTTAAAGTGGCTTTATCTGTACCTGTTTGGATGTTGTTATTTACGATGATTGGGGTATTGTCATTGTCGTCTATTGATTTACTAAAGAAATTGACCCTGAAGAAATAACCCGATGCCAAAATACCCACAACCACCGCAGCAGCAGTATATTTAAACCATGCTTTTCTGCGTAGTGGTATTGGTTTACTTGGTTCTTTGAAATCTTGCTTTTTAGCAGCAGCAGCAAGTTGTAAAGGTTCTTTAAGTTTTACTAGTATAGTATTCCAAGCTTTATCACTATCTAAGTTTTCGGCAAGTCCTATGCGTCTTGATTTTTTATAAAAGTGTAGGTAGTTGGCAAACATTTGCTTGTTTTCAACACTTTCATTTAACCATTGTTGTAAATCGTTAAATTGTTTTTTACTTATTTCATTGGTAGTATAGGCCGAAATAAGTTTTAAAATATGGGCGTTCATTTTATGCATTATTAATCTCTTATACTATATATATAACAAAAGATCAAAAATGGGTGACAAGAAATTTGATTTTTTTTAAATAAGAAGCAACATTATGATTACATCTAGTGAACCACGAAGCTTCTTTAAGGCTCTTGAATAATGTGTTTTTACCGTATTTACTGAAATACCAAATTGTTTTGCCACTTCCTTGTACTTTAAATTTTCAAGTACAATCGCTTTAAAAACTTCTTTGCTTTTCTCGGGTAAGGCCTCGACTTCTTTTAATAATTTCTTTTTTTTCTCCTCAATACTCACCATATCAACATTTTCAACTTCCATTAAATTATTAATTTGATCTTCAATTTCTTCGAAATGATATTTCGATTTCTTTTTAACCGCCTGTAGCGTGTTATTCTTTACAGACTTAAAAAGGTAGGGGCTAATAGCTCCTTCAAATTTCATATATATTTTTTCGTCCCAAAGTTTTACAAATAGATCTTGTACAATGTCTTCGGACAATTGAAAAGAGTCACAATATTTTAAAGCGTAGATACTTAATGGTATATAATACAAATCAAACAATTCTTTGTAAGCAGCAGGATCTCCGCTTTTAAGTTTCGCAAGGATTATTAAGTCTTTTGAATTCATCTGTTAAAATAAACAATAAGAAATGTTTGCCAATAATATTATGCTAATATAGTTTAATTTGACAAATGACATTGCGAACCTAAGAGCAGTGACGAATGTATATAGAGCGATGTAAAACGTTAGTTTCTTTTTTATAAATACCACAGGCTTTTGCTATTTATTTTAAACAACTATTTGTTTTTTGATTAGAACAAAGTGTTAGTAATGCTAATGAATTGGTGTTTTCAGAAATAGCCTTATCCTCTTTAACGATATCTTACGCTTTAGGTAAAAGAGTAATTTTAACTGTTTCCTTTGTTTTTTCTCGTTTGGTGAATATCCAACAATTGTAATCTTTCCTTTTGGTGACTTGATTTGTAGTAAGTTCTTTTACATCTTAATAAGACAGACCAATATAACAAGCAAACTTTTGTGGATTATAAATGTCTTTGTAGCCATTAGTTTTGACCCACATATTCCAAGATACTATTTCCCCAACTCCAAGAGCAGATGTAGCAATTCGATGATTATTATTCAATATCTGGTCTTGTGTAATAATGGTATTTATCATTTTTTTATAAGTACCTGACAAAAATTAATTTTGAGAAATAAACTACTTGCCATTTTCAGGACATTAAAGGTCTCACAGTCCACGATAGCTATCGGGATTGAAAACCTCTGAGTTCTACGTAACTAAAAATTCGTAATATGCTATATCTGTGTGGTTTATAGTGCTATTCTAAATTTTTGTTATGTCCTAAAAATTTTTAGGCAATATTTAATCAAACATTTAGCTCCATTCTTGAAAATAATATAGAACAACTCATTAATACTATTCCTTCCAGAATTCTTCAATTTCTTCAAGCGTTTTTCCTTTTGTTTCAGGAATGTATTTATAAGTAACAATCATTATTATTATTATAAATGCAATAAATATAAAATAAGGTAAAGAACCATTCCAAGTGGCTCCATTATTTACGTCGCTATCCATAACTACTGGAAAAGATTGCGATACCACATAATTTGCCGCCCATTGTGCTGCAACAGCAACGGACATAGCAACGCTACGTATTTTATTGGGAAACATTTCTGAAAGTATAACCCAAACAACCGGCCCCATAGAAAGCGCAAATGACGCTATAAAAATCAGCACACCTAATAATGATAAAAAACCAACAGATTGTTGTTGTAGCGTAATTCCTAATAATAAAAATCCAACAATCATACCAATAGACCCAATGTATATTAATGGTTTTCTTCCAAATTTATCGACCGTAAACATAGCAACAAAAGTGAATATCAGGTTAATAAATGCTAACAATATCTGTTGTGCTAAAATGTCTTCTTTTCCAAAACCAAGTGCTTTTTCAAAAATATCGGCACCATAATATAAAACAGCATTTATTCCTGTAAATTGTTGCAAAACGGACAGTGTCGTTCCTATAATTATAATTCCAAGTATTATTTTCGAAAAATAATTTACTTTAATATCGCTATCGCTGGTTTTAAGGGAGTCTTTTATCTCTTCTATTTCTTTATTCGCTTGATCTGCACCATGTATCTTAGTCAAGATAGCTAATGCATCATTATCTTTTCCTTTAAGCGCTAACCATCGTGGGCTTTTAGGGACAAAAAACAATAGTATTAAGAATAGAGAACTTGGAATTAATTCTGACCAGAACATGTGTTTCCAACCAAATGCTATATTCTCCGCTTCAGATAAATTATTTCCAATAAAATAGGTGGCCAAAAACACTACAAAAAAACCAATGACTATGGCGAGCTGGTAGTAAGTAACCATTTTTCCGCGTATATCACTTGGTGCAATTTCGGCTATGTACAGCGGTGCATTCATTGATGCAATACCAATACCCAGGCCACCAATAATTCTGAATACAACTAATAAAGAAACAGACTCTGAAAAAATAGATGGCAAACCAGAACCATAGGCTGATATTGAAAATAATACGGCTGAAATTATTAAAGAGTGTTTTCTACCAAATCTTATACTTAAAGGTCCAGAGATAATGGCACCAACTAAACATCCTAACAGGGCGCTTCCTACTACCCAGCCTTTCATTGCTGAATCCAAATCAAAATGTTTACTTAAATAAAATTGAGCCCCATTAATAACACCTGTGTCATAGCCGAATAATAATCCGCCTAATGCAGATACTGCTGTTATTAATAATAAAAATGTTTTTTTATTCATAATTTGTGTTTTTAGTTAGTTTTTGTTAATTGTATTTCAATATAAACAGGCAAATGATCTGACGGATATCTACATTCTACAGAATCACTTAAAACGGCATATTTATTGACTTTAATATTACTTTTACTTGTGAAAATATAATCAATCCTTCTAGTTACTGGTTTATCAAAATTGAAACCATTAAAAGTACCTATGGAACCAAAAGGTTTAGTTTTTGAAACCTCTCTGGAATCGCTAAAATAGTTTTTAAAAAGTTGAATATTCTCAGTTTCTGGTTCTAAATTAAAATCGCCCATTAAAACCACTGGATAATTTTTGGTATTTAATTTCTCTATTGTTTTAAGAATCAATTTAGGGCTTTCCATCCTTGCAACCTTCCCAACATGGTCAAAATGCGTATTGAATACCCAAAAAGCTTTATTAGTTTTTATATTCTTAAAAAGTGCATAAGTACAAACTCTGTTGCAAACGGCATCCCAACCCATCGAGACTTTAATGGGTGTTTCAGATAGCCAAAAGGTTGAACTTTCTATTATTTTAAATTTCTCCTTTTTATAAAATATCGCCGAATATTCACCTTCATCTTTACCTTCATCACGTCCCACTCCAACATAACTATAATTTACTAACGTATGGTCCAAATATTTCATTTGATTTGGTAATGCCTCCTGAACACCAATAACATCTGGTTCATAAAAATTAATTTGTCCAACAACTATTTCCTTGCGGTTTTCCCAACTATTATTGTCTTCTTTTGGATAATCTAATTTGATATTGTAAGTCATAATTTTAGTAGTTTCCTGTCCGTACAACATGCTAAAACTAAATACCAATACTATAAATAAACTGAACCTTTTCATTTTTTAATTTTTAGGAATTAATGAAATTGCACATCCACCACCTTGAGCTAAATTAAGTTTTAAAATAGTACTTTTATTCACATTGTTCTCTTCTATTTCAAAAACTTCTGGATTATCTAAATAATGAGATTCTGATGTATCTTTATATAATCTCGCTATATAAGTTTTACCTTCATCTAAAAAGTCAAGTTTTATTTTTATAGTGCGTTTATTTTCATCAGTAATCGCACCCAAAAACCAATTTTTAGTACTTTTTTCTTGTCGTGCAACAGTAATAAACTCACCTATTTCTGCATTTAAAACTTTAGAAGTATTCCAATCTACTCCAACGTCTTTAATAAATTGCATTGCTGGGTGCCCTTTATAATGCTCTATTAAATCTGGTACCATTTGCACAGGGCTATACAACACCACATATAAAGCTAATTGATGCGCCAATGTAGTATTGATTTGATTTTCTGGTCTTGATGGTTTTAACGAAGTATTGAAAATTCCTGGCGTATAATCTATAGGACCTCCTAACATTCTGGTGAATGGGACAATGGTTAAATGTTCTGGCGGATTGCCACCATCTTTAGCCCAAGCATTATACTCTTGCCCTCTAACACCCTCACGAGCAATAGCTACTGGATAGGTTCGCCGTTTGCCTGTTGCTTTAATAGGCTCGTGTGCATTAATAGCCACTTGAGTTTCCAAACCTTTTTCTAATACTTTTTGATAATGGTTTACCATATATTGACCATGATGGTACTCCCCTTCTGGAAGAATACTACCTACGTAGCCTGTTTTTACCGCATGAATCCCAAGATTTTTCATCAATGCAAAAGCGGTATCCAATTGTTTTTCATAACGAATAATATCTGCAGAGGTTTCATGATGCATTACCAATTCTACACCTTTACTTTTCCCGTATCGAACCACTTCTTCTAAATCATAATCTGGATATGGTGTTACAAAATTGAAATGTACTTTTTTATTTTTTTTATCCCACCATTTTTCCCAACCTGTATTCCAGCCTTCAACAAGCATTCCGTCAATATTATGCTCTGAGGAAAAATCAATCATTTCTTTAGCATATTTAGTATTTGCTCCATGGTACTTTCCTGAATAATCCCAACTCCCTGTACCAATATGCATATCCCACCAAATACCTGAATATTTCATAGGTTTAAAATATAACATGTTATCAATAATACTTGGGTCGTTTAGATTTACAATGAGCTTAGATTCAATCAAACTTCCTGCTCTATCTGCAATTTGAATGGTCCTCCATGGTGTGTTAAATGGTGTTTGTCGTTTTACTTTTATGTTTTCACTGTTACCTACTAATTCGCTTTTCATTTTTAAATTTTGAGTATCAACCGCTAAGGTCATACCTGCATAATTAGTTAAATCAGCCTCATGAAAACTTAAATACAAACCAGAACTCGTTTTCATGGTTACAGGTGTATTTACAGCATTTTCAGGTATGTAGGTTTGCCCTAAATGTGTCTCCGGTTCATAATGCTTTAAAGCATCAATTTCAGAAAACTTAGTGGTGTTATAGAGGTATTCGTAAATATCCCAATCGCCAGGAATCCACCATACTTTATGGTCACCTGTCAAATTAAATTCGGTGTTTTCATCAATAATCACTACATCATTCAAATGCTCTTGCTTCGGGAATTCATATCTAAATCCAATACCATCATCATAGACTTTAAAGACAATATTCAATCTTCGTTTTAATTTTGAGGTTTCTACTAATTCAACTTTAAGTGCATTATAATAATTTCTAACTTGAGCGTCTTCTCCCCAAATCATGTCCCAAGTTTCATCTGTAGTAGATGCCTTTACATTTATAATTTTGAAGTTTTCGCTCAAAGGCGAAGACGCTTTCAAATCAAAACTCATTTTAGAAGTATCAATTACTTTTTCATTTTTGTAATTAACTACATAAGTTGGTTCCCCTTTATCTGAAATAAAAAAATCGACTTTCACGAATTCATTAGGAGAAGTAACCGTTGTATTTAGTTGACTATTATTACATGATAAAATTGTAACGGCAATGATTAAAATTGAATAAACGATTATAATGGTATAAATTGATTTTAACTTTAAAATTATTTTCATAATTATTGAAATACTGTTTTACGGTGTAAAAAGGATATCGCTTTTTATTGAAATACCATTTTCATTAAAGGCTTCAACCTGATAATAATAGTTTGTATCTGTGTTTAAAGCTCGTAACTCGTAATTAGGCTCATCATAAATTAAAGCAGATAAATTGAGTTTGTCTTTAGAGATTCCCCAATAAATGACGTAGCCGGTTGCGCCTTTAACGTTATCCCAAGTAAGGTCTGCATTTCTCCTATCACTTTGGCGTACTACATTAAAGTGTTTAGGACTAGCGGGAAGGTTTTCTAACCCATTACCAAACACTCTGAATTCAGAAATTGACAAATTTTTAGTTGAACAAAAAATATGATTGTATCTTACATAACGTCCTCTTTCAGGCTTTTCGAGCTGAATATATGCGTGAGGTTGGTCTTTTTTATTTTTAGAATAATCGATTATGGTTCTCCAGTTTTTACCATCATCAGAAGTTTCAATTATAAACTGCTGCCTTAAATCTTCAGGTCTCCCAAAAATGACACTATTAAAATCTTGAAAATTAATTTGAATTGCTTTGATATCCATTTGCTTTTGCAAATCAATTTCAACAAAAATGGAGTCGTTATTAGCTTCAGATACCCAAAAAGATCTTATTTCTTCATCATTAATTTTAGCAATATCATATTCTTTAATTTGCCCAAGCATATAGCCACTCTTACTTTCATCTTGAACATTAATTTCTGCTTTAACCGTTGCAGAATTGGTTGTTACAGGTTTGTTGTAGGATAGTAGCATCCAACCTGTAAAACGGTTTTTATGCTCGTTAACTTTGGCATTGGGTAAATAATGTGGATAATCACCATAAGCTGTATTCACATACATTTGTCCATTATCTTCAAATCCTGCGGGATACATTCCTAACCGTCTTTCAAATAACTGATTTACTGAAATTGCCATGGTGGAGTAATGCCATAGATTGCCATTGTTATCTTTTACCGTGCTTCCGTGTCCTGAACCTTTTAGAAAACCTCCTGGTTTATAAGAAATAGGGTTATATGCTGCGTATTTAAATGGCCCAAGTGGGCTTTTGCTAGTGTAAACACCATCGGCATACACGTTCCATTGAGTTCCTGGAGCACCATATTCTAGATAATAGGTGTCATTGTGTTTCATCATCCAAGGACCTTCAATAAAAGGATCTATTTCAATTTCCGATTTGTGATCTTGACCAAAACGTTCCCAACCATGGTTTTTTGGATCTAAGTAAATAAGGTCTGTTTGCTCACCGATTGGAATATAGTCATTATCAACATCCAATTCTATGCCGCGTATAGGCCATTTGTTTGAAGATTCTTCATAGAGATATACTTTACCATCATCATCTACAAAAAGGTTGGGGTCTTGAACACCACCTTTAACGCTAACAACTGCATAATTAGTTTTCCAATCGCCTAATTCAGGATTATCAGTTTCAATAACCGCACCTCGTCCTGATGGGTCTCCAAGCACAATGATTTTACCGTCTATAATTGCCGCCGCCGGAGCATTACTCCCGTTAAAATACCAACTTTGTGGTTTTATAAACGTCCAGTTGCTCATATCATCAGAGGCCCAATACCCATGAGAACGGGTAGAAAATAAATAAAACCTACCTTTAAAATTTACCACTGCGGGGTCTGCCCCAGAACGATGGGATACATTGTTTTTTGCTCGATAATGAGACATGTAAGAATAGTCTATGTCGATAGGATTACAGTAAGTTTTGTAATTCTTTTGTTCTGTTGTAGTGAATTGATTATTGTTAGCTGTTTTGGAATTATCCTCTTTTTCAATACATGATTGAAGAAAAAACCAACTAATAACTACAATGAGATATCTCATAATTGAAAAATTAATGTTCATAAGATTTTATAGGTTTTCCTCGTAAACGTTCAAAACTTTTATAGCTTCTTTTAATTTGTGCTTTACTAGCTTGTTTGAATTCTTCATCTGTAACTTTATATTCTGTCTGTAACTGATTTAATCGCTCTCTAAGTTTTACTTCTATAGCATCATAATTCTCATCATTTATTACATTATTGATTTCTGATGGATCTGTTTCTAAATCATACAATTCCCATTCATCAATATCATCATAAACATGAATTAGTTTATAACGCTTGGTACGAACACCATACATTTTTTTAACCATGTGAAACGCAGGAAAATCATAATAATGATAATAAATTGCATCTCTAAAATCTTCATCTTCTATAGTATTAGTCAATAATGGTTTTAAAGATTTTCCTTGCATATCGTTTGGAATTTCAACTTGTGCAAAATCTAAAAAAGTTTCAGCAAAATCTAGATTTTGGGTTAAAGCAGTCACTTTTGTCCCTGGTTTTATAGCTCCTGGGAATTTCATAAGCATAGGCATTCCCAAAGATTCTTCATACATAAAACGCTTATCAAACCAGCCTTTTTCACCTAAATAAAAACCTTGGTCTGTCGTGTAAACCACAATGGTATTTTCTTCTAAATTATTAGCTTTTAAATAATCTAGAATTTTACCAACACCTTCATCAACTGCTGCAATAGTGGCTAAATAATCTTGTAAATAGCGTTGCAATTTCCATAAGTCTAAATCTTTTCCTGATAAATTGGCATCGTGAAACGCATCGTTTTTTGGTTGGTAGGCTTTATCCCAATCTGCTCGTTGCTCAGGTGTCATGCGCTCAAAATCTGTTTTCCATGGGTTGTGTGCCAATTCTGGATTCCCTTTTTTCTTTGTCATTTTTAAATCATGACCTTCATACATATCCACATAAATGGTTTGCGACTGTTCTTTTGAAGCCATTGAACCCTCATGGTCTGTAAAATACGTATCAGGTACAGGAAACTTTACATTATCATATTTATTGACGTGTCGTAAAGCGGGCATCCAATTTCTATGCGGTGCTTTGTGCTGAACCATCATCATAAATGGCGCTGTATCATCTTTAATTTTCTCTAAATACCGAATCGCATCTTCAGTAACGATATCAGTTGCATACCCCTGAATCATAGTCGTATCTACCTTTTTAGTTGCTGGGTTTTTAGCAACAAAATTAGGATTGTAATAATTGCCTTGGTCTTGCAGAATGTTCCAATAATCGAACCCTTCAGGAACGCCATGCAAATGCCATTTACCAATAACAGCCGTTTTATAACCTGCATTTTTTAGTAGTTTTGGAAAAGTTTGTTGGCTACCATCAAAACGATCACCATTCATTTTAAACCCATTAATATGACTATGCTTTCCTGTTAGAATTACAGCACGACTAGGACCACAAATAGAGTTGGTACAGAAATTATTTTTGAAAATCGCGCCTTCATTGGCAATTCTATCAATGTTTGGTGTTGGTGCTAATTGACTTATTGGATGCCCATATACACTTATAGCTTGGGTGGCATGGTCATCTGCCATGATGAAAATAATGTTTGGTCGTTTTGAGCTTTCAACAGCAACTTCCTTTTTTTTGTTTTTACAAGATTGAAAAGCTATGGTTATTAAAAGTATATAGATTATGTTTTTCATGGCTTTTTTATAATTATTCTTTTTGTTTGAATGGTTTCTTTATGCTGAATCGTTTGATTGAAAAATTCTAGAATATTATCTAGCTGATTAAAAGGAATTTGACTTAATTCATGTTTTCCTCCAACGACTTTATAAAAATAATACGATGCTCCCAAATCATTTAATTTATTGGCTATAATTTCAGAGCCATCTAAAATCAAATAGCCCAAACTGTTTGTAGCACAATAGTGGTGTGGTGCTTTTCCAACAGGCACTAAGTTATCCTCTGTTCCATGAAACATAACTGTTGGTACAGCATTTTCTATGGTTATATAATCTGCATCTACCACAGCACCAGCCAAGGAAATTACTCCTGCAAAATTTACATCGTTATATTTTGAAACATCATCTACAAAAAACAATTTCAAGTACACAGCATTTAAAACCCCTTCTGCACCAGCACTACTACCTCCAGCTATAATCCTTGTTGGATCAATTTGAAATTTATCTTTATTATCGACTACATACTTCGCAGCATCCAAATAATCAATGGCGGCTTGTCTAAAAATATCGAGTTTGAAAGTTTTTGGACAGTCGCAACCAAAACCTGTTTCAAAATTTTTGAGCAATAATCTATATGAAATTGAAATTCCTATATATCCATTTTTCGTTAAGTATTTCATCATTTTAACTTCATCTGGATTATCTTTTTTTCCGCTAGAAAACCCACCTCCGTGCATCCATAAAACCACAGGTAAACTATCATGAGTTTTGATGTTTTTTGGTGTATAAATATCCATTTTTAAGGAGTCTGAACCTTTTATAGCATACGTGTAAGTGGCTTTGTTTTGAGACCACATGAAACTACTTATGCATAAGAACAATACAAAAAGTTTAAGATTTGAATACAGTAATTTCATTTTGATGGTTTATTTTTATTATATCTATTTCAGTCTATTTAATTCAGTTTTTCAATTAAAACACCACTTATTACAGGTTTTCCTTCAATAGGTTTTAAAGTAATTGTTAGCCCTTCATTATTGTTCACATTAATGATAGCCGTTTTTTCAACACCATATTTTTCTGGATATTGTTCAGCCATATTAAACTGATTTTCAATACATTCCTCATTCAAAAAAATATCAAAAATGCGTTGTTCTTTTTCACTTTTAGATAATTCAACAATAACATTCAAATTATAAATATTCTCTGTAGGCTTTATTTTAGGCTCCACAAAAAACAAACTCACTTTGTAAGCGCCATTGGGTATATCTAATTTATAGTTGGTACAGCCTTCCAACATGGTTTGAAACAAAGGTTCCGAATTCGTGTTTCTAATACTATAAGACATCCCTTGATGCTTATCTTTACTTACATTAAATACTTCTCCATTTACATAGCCAAACTTTCCTTTTTCATAAGGTTGGTCTGGAATAAAAGTGATTTGATGTTCTTTATCTGCAAAGTAGAAATGGGATCCCATATTGATTCCAATGCGTGAAAACGTATCAAAATTTAACGCATCTGTTTTTAAGATTTGAATCGTTTTTTCTTCGGAAATATTTTCAGTAATTACCTTGATATGATTTGTTCCATCTTGAAATGGTAGGTAAACCGTAGCCACTCCATTTTCGAATGAAATCTCTTGAAATTTGCTGCCATTTAAAAAAACTATGCCTGAATTTTGATTAGAGTACATTTGAACAGGATACGTATCGTCATCAAATACTGTTAAACCATCCAAATGAGTTGAAGCCATATAAATAAAAGGTTCCTTTTTATTTAAGACTGATTTATACCAATAATAAATATCCTTTGGAGTTCTATCGAACTGCACCAGGCCTTTTTGATTAACGTGCGGAATGGCATCGCCACGAAACTCCGACCCAAAATCGGCAAAATTCCAAGCGGTCATGCCTGCCATATAAGTTCTATCAGTAATTTGCTGATAGTAGGATTGATGTAATTTAGCTTGATAATCGGTTGAAAAATCAAACTTTTTTGGGTTTTTAGTAAAAATTCTAACATCGGCTCCGGGTCCATATTCAGAAAGTAATAGCGAACGGTTTGGATATCTTTTGTGTTGTTCATCTAAAAAAATACCCAAATCTGGAATATCTTTATCATACCAGCCAAAATATAAATTCCAACCAAATAGCATGGGTAAATCGGCTATTCCAGTTTCGTTGTACAATTCGTTTAAATGACCAGCCATAACCGTAATATGGTTTGGTGCCAACTCGCGAGTTAATTGCTCTAATAGTTTTGCTAAAGTTAGAGCTGTCTTTTTCTTATTTTCCTTCTCGATGTTGGTAGATTTATTGTCAAAAGCTAATCTTAAATAAATCTCATTCATGTAGCCTAACATGACCACGGAAGGGTAATTATAATATTGTTTTACATGCTCTTTTTGCATGTTTATACACACATCAAAAAACGCCTTAGAATCAGTTACTTTATTGACTATTGGAATTTCAGACCAGACTAAAATTCCAAGTTTATCACACATATCATACAATTCTCTGGACTGAGGATAGTGCGCATTTCTAAGCACATTGGCTCCCATATTTTTTATGAGCTGAATATCCTTTTTTTGAAGTTCCATAGGCACCGCATTTCCATAACCTTTATAATCCTGATGCCGATTAACCCCTATGAGTTTTATGAGTTTTCCATTTAAAAAGAAACCTTTATCAGCATCTACACTAACCCAACGGAAACCTATATTTTGCCATTTTTCATCTAAAAAATTTCCGTGTTTATCTAATAGTTGAAGTTTTAGCTTATATAAATATGGTGATTCTGGAGACCATAATTTTGGATTTTTAACTTCGGAAAATTTAATGGTTGCGACTTCGGAAGTATTGCCGTTAATCTTCAATATTTTTTGTTGACTTTGAAGTATTTGCTCTTCAGCATCCAAAAGCATAATTTTTATAACATTTGAAGCTTTAGAATTTTCAAAATTATCAATTATAACTTTTACAGAAACGCCTACTTTATCTTCTGAAACATGATAATAATCTACATAAAATCCATCTGATGCAAAATCGGACAACGAGATATGTTGCTTTGGTTTTGAAATGAGTTGTACATCGCGATAAATGCCACCGTAAAACGTGAAATCTGCATCTAATGGTGGAATATCAAGGTTATGGGTATTATCAACTTTAACTTCAATTAAATTATAAGTATCATAATTTATATATTTAGAAATATTAAAATTGAAAGCAGTATAGCCTCCTTTGTGATTTCCTATATGATGTCGATTTACATAAACATCAGTTTCTTGATTTACACCTTTAAAATGGAGGTAATGTTCAAATTTACTACTTTCAGCAGAAAAAAAAAGTTGTTTTTTATACCAACCAACACCTCTATGATAGCCCATTTCATCATCAAAAGCATCATCCTTATTCCAGGTATGTGGAATGTTTACGGTTTGCCAATTTTCAGAAGTTTTATCGCCTAAAAAAAACTGCCAACCAGAATTTATGATTTTTGACTGCGCATCATTTTTAAACGAAAAAGCCACACAAAAAAACAAGCATAGATATATAATTTTGTTTTTCATATATGGTATAGATTAGCTATTAATCGTTTAAGTTAAAAATGTGTTTAAATTTAAAGTCAGAGTTTGGCGCAATAGCAATTTCAAATTCGCCCGATTCAACTCCATAAGTCATTTCGCTATTGTAAAATTTTAAATCTTCAACTGAAATTGTAAATGTTACCACTTTACTTTCTCCTTTTTTTAAAAATATTTTCTGAAAGCCTTTGAGTTCTTTAACAGGTCTTGTAACGCTTCCTACTTTATCATGAATATATAGTTGAACAATTTCATATCCATCCATATTTCCTGAATTAGTAATTTTAACGGAAGCAATAATACTGTTTGAGAATGTCATCTGATTGGATGATAATTTTAAATCGGAATATTGAAATGACGTGTAACTCAAGCCATGTCCAAAAACAAACAATGGTGTATTTGGCACATCGATATAATTACTTTTATAATCCTCTCCAGCATTGGATTCAGGAATTGGTCTTCCTGTATTTTTCATGTTATAATAAATTGGTACTTGACCCACATTTCTTGGAAATGTAACGGTTAATTTGCCTGATGGATTAACTTCTCCAAAAAGTAAATCTGCAATCGCAGATCCTCCCATAGTTCCTGGAAACCAAACTTCTAATATGGCATCTACTAAATTAACTTCATCAGAGAGGTTTAACGGTCGCCCATTCATTAATACTAAAGTGATTTTTTTATTAGGATTAGCCTTTCGTATTTTCTTAATGAGTTTGGGCTGGATTCCTGGGATTTTCAAATTGGTTCTTGAAGCCGCTTCACCACTCATGTTATGTCCTTCTCCCATTACTAACACGATTTCATCTGCTTGTTTAGAAGCTGAAATTGCTTTGTTAAAACCAGAGTCATCATCTTTCAAAATCTCACTACCTTTAGCGTATAAAATCTGATGTGGTTTTAAGTATTCTGAAAGCCCTTCAAATACACTTATGGCTTTTCCATTACGGTCGCCTTTGGCAGCCCAATTTCCTAGAATATCATATTCATCCTTAACTAATGGCCCTATAAATGCAATCGATTTTGAGTTTCTATTAAGTGGTAATGCCTCATTATTATTCTGTAATAACACTGAAGAAGCCGCAGCAATTTCTCTAGCTTTAGCTAAATATTCTGGTTTGTATTTTGTATTTACTTCACGCTCTTCATCAATATATCGATAAGGATCATCAAACAGCCCTAATTTATATTTTGCTAGTAAAATTCGTTTACAAGCATCGTTTACATAATCTTCAGAAACTTTTCCCTCTTCAACCAATTTTTTTAAATGTAAGCGATAAATTTCTCCCATCATATCCATATCTACGCCGGTGTTCATTCCTATTCTGGCAGCATCTATACTATCTTTTGCAAATCCATGTGGAATCATTTCGTTAATAGATGTATAATCGGAAACAACGAATCCTTCAAAGTTCCATTCGCCACGAAGAATATCTCGAAGCGTAAACTTATTACCAGAAGTTGGCACGCCGTTAAGCTCGTTAAAAGCCGACATAAAGGTTTCTACACCGGCATCAACAGTTGCTTTAAAAGGTGGTAAATAAACATTTCGCAATTCACCTTCTCCCATATTTACAGTATGATAATCGCGTCCTGCTTGTGCTGCACCATAAGCTACATAATGTTTGGCGCAAGCTAAAATGGTATTGGGTTGCGATAAATCGTCTCCTTGAAATCCATGCACATAAGCTTTAGCAATTTGGCTTCCTAAATACACATCTTCTCCTGCGCCTTCAGAAATTCTTCCCCAACGCGGTTCTCTAGAAATATCTACCATAGGAGCAAACGTCCAATGCAACCCTTCTGCAGAAGCTTCTTCAGCGGCTATACGCGAGCTTTCTTCAACCATTTTTAAGTCCCAACTAGCAGACAATCCTAAATTGATTGGAAAAATGGTACGATGACCATGAATCACATCGTAACCAAATAATAATGGAATTCCCAAACGAGTTTCTTCAACTGCAATTTTTTGCAAATTGCGAGTCCCTTTAACAGTAAAAGCATTTAACATGGCTCCCATATTACCTTCGCGAATAAACTTGCCATTGTCCGACCCAACAATTGGTCCAGTCTGATCCCAACTACCACTATACATAACCGTTTGACCAATCTTCTCTTGAAGCGTCATAAGTTGCATCAACGAATCTACTTTGGCTTCAAATAGTTGTTGATTTATTTGCGCTTCTGAAAAATAACAGATGATTAAACTGAATATGAGTACTATTTTCGATTTTATAAATGAGTTCATTAAAATATTTTAATTCATTAATTGAAAACTAATTGCTGTGCCTCCTCCTTTTGCCAAATTCAAATTTAATGTTGATTTACGGGATACTGTTTTGGTAGTTATTTTATAACTTTTAGGGTTGTTTTCCCAATCTGCATCTTTACCATCTTGATATATAGTTGCCTTGTATTTTTTGCCTTTAGCTAAAAAATCTAATTTAATTTCTGTGCTTCTTGCATTTTCGTCAGTGATAGTTCCCAAGAACCAGTTTTCAGAATTTTTATCTTTTCTAACTACGGTTAAATAATCTCCAGGTTCCGCTTCTAAATAAATAGATTCTTGCCAATCTAAAGGCACATCTTTTATAAACTGAAAGGCATCTAGATACTTTTCGTAATTTTCGGGTAAATCTGCAGCCATTTGCAGTGGTGAGTATAATGTAACATAAAGAGCTAACTGTTTTGCGAGTGTTGTATGTACTAATTCCTTTTTGTTAGAATCATAGATATTCATTTTGGTTTCAAAAATACCTGGTGTATAATCCATTGGACCTCCAAGTAAACGTGTAAAAGGTAAAATAGTTTCGTGCTCTGGTGGATTTCCATTACTCCAAGCATTAAACTCGTTTCCACGAGCAGCTTCAGCAGCAATATAGTTAGGGTAGGTTCTACTATAACCTGTAGGCCTTACACTTTCATGAGAATTTACCATAATTTGATAATCCGCAGCACGTTGTGCAACAAAGTTGAAATGATTTACCATGGTTTGCCCATCGTGAAATTCTCCACGAGGAATTATCTTGCCAACATAACCAGATTTTACAGCAGGGTAATTATATTTCTGCATCAGCTCAAATGCACGATCTAAGTGACGTTCGTAATTAGCAACCGAACCAGAAGTTTCGTGGTGCATAATCATCTTTACTCCTTTAGATTTTGCATAATTTCTAACTTCTTCTATATCAAAATCAGGATATGGTGTGGCAAAATCGAATACGTCTTCTTTCCATTTACCAAACCAATCTTCCCAACCAACGTTCCAACCTTCAACTAAAACGCCATCAAAACCATGTTTTGCTGCAAAATCTATATAATGTTTTGTATTTTCTGTTGTTGCTCCATGTTTACCTGATGGTATCATACGACTAGTTCCTGCATTCTGCGCATTTTGACTTCCTGCATAATCCCAAGTAGATTTCCCTACATGCATTTCCCACCAAATACCAATATATTTCATAGGTTTTATCCACGAGGTGTCTTTAATTTCACTAGGTTCATTTAAGTTTAAAATCATTTTTGAAGCCACAATTTTACGTGCATCATCACTAACCATAATGGTTCGCCAAGGCGTATGGGATGGTGTTCTTAAATAAGCTTTATCGCCAATGGCATTAGGTACTAAACTAGAAGAAAGTGCAAACATTTTGGTATCAACATCTAAATGCATTACAGGATAATTAACTACGGCTGCTTCAAAAATATTAATGTATAAACCATCTGAAGATTTCATCATTAAGGGTGATTGCACTCTATAATCGCTTTGAATACTTTTTAACGAAATGCCATTTCCTAAATCTAATTTAGAGTTATCAATTTCAGAAAGTTTCGTTTCATTATATACATATTCCTGACTGTCATAATCCCCTGGAATCCAAAATGTTTTATGATTCCCTGTTAGATTGAATTCGGTATTTTCATCTGAAATAATAAAGTATTCAACTGTGTTCTCAAGAGTAAATTCATATCTAAATGCAACGCCTTCATCATACACCTTAAAAACAATATCTAATTTTTTGTTTGTTCCTTTTTGATTTAAATGAAATCGTTTTTCGTTATAAAGGTTTCTTATTGAGAATTGCTCTCCTAAAACAGGCTGCCAAGTTTCATTAACTGTATTTTCTTCGGTTCCAACCATCATAAAATCATCAATCAATGACGTCTTGCCTTTTAATGAAACACCCAGTTTACTTAACTTGATGACGTCTTTGTTTTTGTAAAGTACTTTATACGTTGGTTCTCCTTGTGAGGTTAAAGAGAAATTAACTGTAATATCTTTTGAAGGTGAGTGGATTTGCTGTGCAAGCATTATTTGAAACGAGCAACACAGCATAAGTACTATTATTTTTTTCATCAATAATGATTTAGTTTATTAATTCAAATTCAGATTTCATAGTCGTATCTGAATTGGTTCCCACAAACACCTCAAACATGCCTGATTCAGCTACAAAATTCAAATCGTAATTATAAAATTTCAAATCATTAACGGTTAATTTGAACGTTATAGTTTTTGTTTCACCTTTCTCAAGTTCTATTTTTTGAAATCCTTTTAATTCTTTTACTGGTCTGGTTATAGAACCTACCAAATCCCTTATGTATAATTGCACGACTTCTTTTCCGTTAAAATTACCAGAATTTTTAATATCGACTGAAACTTCAATCGAGCCTTTTGGTGTCATTTGATTGGTACTCAATTTTAAGTTGGAATAGTCAAATTGCGTATAACTTAACCCAAACCCGAATGGATATAAGGGTTCGTTTCGTACATCTAAATAATTTGATTTAAATTTCTCGAACTTTCCTTCATTATTGCCCAATGGTCGTCCAGTATTTTTATGATTGTAATAAATAGGAATCTGCCCTACATTTCTAGGAAATGTCATTGTTAATTTCCCTGAAGGATTCACATCACCAAACAGCACATCTGAAATTGCTAAACCAGCTTCACTACCCGAAAACCAAACGTTAAGAATAGCTGGTACATTTTTATTTTCTTCTACTAAAGTCAAAGGTCTTCCTGTAAAAAGTACAACAACAACGGGTTTTCCGGTTTTTAAAAGGGCTTTTAAAAGATCCTTTTGAACTTGCGGAATATCGATATTAGTTCGACTGCTACTTTCACCACTCATTTCAGAAGCTTCTCCTAACGCCGCCACAATAACATCCGATTTTGAAGCTATAGCCAAAGCTTCATTAAGTAATTGATTGTCTGTCCTTCCGTCTCTTGGAATATCCCTTCCAAACATAGTTCCAAGTTTTTCAAATTCTAAATCATAATCCAAATTACTTCCTTTGGCATATAATATGTTAGCTTTGTCACCAACAACAGTTTCTAACCCATCTAGAAATGAAATAACATTTTCCATTTTAGTTGCAACACTCCAGGTTCCAGGCATATTCTCTTTTGTATTTGCCAGTGGTCCTACAAGGGCGATAGTTCCTGATTTTTTTAATGGTAAAATGTGATTATCATTTTTTAATAATACCATAGATTCTGCACTTACTTTTCTAGCAAATGCTCTATTTTCTTTTGTGAAAATCTCGGTTTTTGCTCTATTATCATCACAATATTTAAAAGGGTCATCAAATAAGCCTAATTGGTACTTTGCTGTTAAAATACGCTTTACAGCCTTATCTAAAGTTTCTATAGTTATTTTACCTTCTTCCAAAGATTTTTTTAGAGTAGTTAAAAAACCTTCAGCAACCATATCCATATCTAATCCAGCATTTAAAGCTTGAGCAGACACTTGTTGAAAATCTCCAACTCCATGATATATCATTTCTTCTATTCCAGTATAGTCACTAACAACAAAACCATTAAAACCCCAATCCGTTCTTAACAAATCAGTTAATAACCATTTATTACCCGTGGCTGGAACACCATCAATTTCGTTAAAGGCAGCCATTACGGAGCCTACACCTGCATCAATAGCGGCTCGGTACGGAGGCAAGTATTCATTGTACATTCTAATACGGCTCATATCAACTGTATTATAATCTCTACCAGCTTCTGGTGCACCATATAACGCAAAGTGCTTTACACAAGCTAGCATTGTATTATCTAATGTTAAATCATCACCTTGATAACCTTCTACCATAGCTTTTGCTATCTCACTTCCTAAAAACACATCCTCACCAGAACCTTCAGATACTCTTCCCCAACGTGGGTCACGAGAAATATCAACCATTGGCGAAAAAGTCCAGTTGATGCCATCAGCCGTGGCTTCTTTTGCGGCTACTTGAGCTGTTTTTTTAATAAGCCCCATATCCCAAGAACAAGATAATCCTAAAGGAATTGGGAAGGTTGTTTCATACCCATGAATAACATCCATTCCGAAAATTAAAGGGATTTTTAAACGGCTTTTTTCTATAGCAATTTTTTGAACTTCTCTAATACTGGCGACAGATTTTATATTGAAAAGACCACCAACTAATCCCTTTTCAATTTTAGTTCCTATATCAGAATTAGTGGCTTGACCAGTTGTAAATTGTCCAGCAGATGGCAAGTTTAATTGCCCTATTTTTTCATCTATAGTCATTAAACTTAAAATAGAATCTACTTTTTCTGCATAAGGAGCATTGCTGGAAGAAAGTGTATTAGATTTAGTTTGGTTTGAATTGCATGCTACTATTACAATTGCTACAATACCAAAAAAAATATGTTTGATTTTTATTAGTTTACTCATTATTTAATGTTTAATATTTGAAAATAGCCAGGGTAATAATTCTGATTCGGCAAAAGCAGAGTCCCAACTATTATGATTGTCTTTAGCATACAAAGTGAAATTTGGTTTACCGCCATTTTTTAAAATGGCATCTACCATATTTACTGAATATAATGGATTTACAACATCATCATTGGCTCCGTGAAATACCCAAAGTGGGATTGTCTTTGCATATTTTTTTGTGGCTTCAGGGTTTCCTGCACCACAAATAGCAAATGCTGCCGCAAAAAATTCTGGTTTTCTAAATAAGATTTCAAAAGTACCCATGCCTCCCATTGATAAGCCACCAACATAAATTTGATTTTTATTGATAAATGTTTTTAAAGCCATATCATCCATTAACTGCATGGTTAACTCCAAGGGCTTGGTAGGCCCAATATCTAATGGGAATTCTAATTTTATTGGTTTTGAAGACTTATCAACTGTTGCGTTTGCCCAAAAAGACTTCTTTGAACACTGAGGGAAGATGACAATGGCTGGAAACGAATCTCTGTTTTTTTCTGAAGCAAATATCGAACTTCCATGTACCAATTGTCTTTTGTTATTATTACCTCGTTCTCCTGCTCCATGAAGAAACAATACTAAAGGGTACTGCTTTGTTTCGTCAAAATGTTTTGGATACATGATACGGTACAATAAAGTGTCTTGGGCTTTAATGTATTTCTTCTCTTGATAAAGTGATTCTTGTGCAACCATTTTACCGCCAAAAAAAATCACTATTAAAACAAGTAATTTTATACTCTTTGAATGTGTCATTTATATTATTTATCTGTACTTACCCTTAAACGTCGTTATATATTAATAATTAGTAGTGTTCGATTAAAGAATCAAGACCGCTTCGCTGTTAGAACCAA
>NZ_CAXBLF010000028.1:0-43362 GCF_963976535.1 uncultured Algibacter sp.
TATGGTTTGTTGCGTGTTTGTGTGCGAGGATTTTCCGAAGGAAAATCAGATGTAAGCAAACAAGCAATGACCTTTAGATTATCCCTAAACAGCAATTTTTTTATACGGATTGTACAACGTTTTTATTCAGTTTGTATGTTAAAATTGATAGCCAATTCGTAAATGTAAATTCACTGCGACATCAGGTTCACTTATTAAAATCACATTGTCTTTTTTAAAGTAATGTAAGTAACCAATTCCAATTCCTGTTTCATACGTGAAATGATTACCAATATTTCTTCTAATACCCCAAGTTGGCACAATTGAAATATCACTAATAAAATTAATGTTGTTTTCATTAGAAATCACAAACCAATCAGGATGATATGTTGTCTTTATTGATATAAAATTTCCACTATTACCATCTATTCTCCTTGATTTACCCTCTCTTTTATTTAGATTATAATACCAACGAGGTTCTAATGTTATTGTCGGAGTAAGTAAAAAACCATCAATTCCATTAACATCACTTCCGTAAATACCTGTATCAAGTCCAATCTCACTTCTCAAAACGAATTGATTTGATAATTTTGATTCATTATGCACCCAAATTCCTAAAAAGCCCGTTTGTATTCCGTACATAGATTTTTCTACACTTGCATTTTGAGATTTAGCGATAAAAGTCAGTCCGCAAAGAGTTAAGGTCAATAAGATTTTTTTCATTCAGTTTAATTTTAGTTCTAAAGTTTAATTTTTAGTCAAATGTTGTAAAATGCAAAGATAAAATTCCGTTTCAATGAACTTTATCGGTTGTTAAACGAAGTTAGCTAATTTTTCTGATAAAGTTAAGCGATGTGCTAAATTGTTATTCCCAATTTGTGGCCGGTTAAAACAATAGACATAATAAAAAAAATTATAGTGAAACAACTAATTAACTTATAGTGTGTTAAAGATAACCTCCTGTTTTTTGGCAGATAACTTTAAAGATATAATAGTCTTTTTGTCAAATTTAGAAATGTCTTCCTTTTCAATTTGAAAATCTATTCTTGTAATAAATCGATTTGATACGTTGGAATGGTCTGATTCAAATTCATCCATATCAGAATTCAATATTAAATTAAAATTCTCGCCTTCTATACTAAGATTAGCACCTTTATTTGTTTTGATTTTAAAAGTGCCTACAACTATAGTTATGACGTAATAATAACCTCCTAATTCTGAAACTTTTGCAAATAGAACATTCTGTTCAGAAACAGCAAATGCCTCTTCATCAACAGATTTAATAATATCTTTAATATAATTATCATCATCAGTTGGCTCCGAGGAACGAGTATTCCCAAAAGCTCCTAAAATCTTATTTAACTTAAATTTCATATCGAAATGATTTTTGTAAAACTAGAATTATAATTATAAAGCACAAAACTATAATCGTAAATCATTTCATTTGATTGTGTTTATTATTGTATGAGGACACATGCGACATACATTTTATGATTTTGCTTTAGTATTAAGTTTTAGTTATGTATGTTTCATATATTTGCATCTTCAAATAAAATTAGAACAATGCAAGACGGATTATACGCAAAATTCAATACAAGTAAAGGAGAAATTCTCGTTGCTTTAGAATTTAAAAAAACACCAGGAACAGTAGGTAACTTTGTAGCTTTAGCAGAAGGAAACCTAGAAAATAATGTAAAACCTCAAGGAACACCATATTATGATGGTTTAAAATTCCATAGAGTTATTCCAGATTTTATGGTTCAAGGTGGTTGCCCACAAGGTTCAGGATCTGGAAATCCAGGATACAAATTTGATGATGAGTTTCATCCAGATTTAAAACACGATGGACCAGGAGTTTTAGCGATGGCAAATGCAGGACCAGGAACTAACGGAAGTCAGTTTTATATAACACACATAGCAACCGATTGGTTAGATAATAAACATACCGTTTTTGGTAAAGTAGAACACGGTCAAGAAGTTGTTGATGCCATTGCACAAGGTGATGCTATTGAAACGATAGAAATCGTGCGTGTTGGGGCTGATGCTGAAGCTTACAACGCCATTGAAGCATTCAGAACTTTTGAAGGTTCAAGAGAAAAAAGAGATGCAGAAGTTAAAGCTGCAGCAAACGCAGAATTAGATAAATTAGCTACAGGTTTTGATAAAACTGAAAGCGGATTGCGTTATCAAATCATCCAGAAAGGTAATGGTGTAAAAGCAGAAAAAGGACAAACGGTTTCTGTACATTATAAAGGTCAATTATCAGACGGAACTGTTTTTGATTCTTCTTATAAACGTAACGAACCTATTGATTTTCCTTTAGGTGTTGGTCAAGTTATTGCTGGATGGGATGAAGGTATTCAATTATTAAAAGTTGGAGATAAAGCGAGACTAGTGATACCAAGTCATTTAGGATATGGTAGTGCTGGTGCTGGAGGTGTTATACCACCTGATGCTACGCTTGTTTTTGATGTTGAGTTAATGGATGTAAAATAGAGTTATTTACGAGAATAAAGTAACAAATATTAGAAATAGAGGCTGTCTGAAAAGTCGATTTTGGAGTAAATTGTCACATTGAGCGCAGTCGAAATGCATTGGAAATCAATATTATAACGTTTTCGACTTACTTCGTAAGCTACCTTCGTTCAAAATTCATTTTGACCTCGTTAATGCTCAAACTGACAACTCGAAAAACTTTTCACACAGCCCCTTCTTTTTGCTTGTCATTTAACTAATTAACCCAATCCAAATGAAGACAAAGACCGTGTTATTTTCTTTATTTTGTATTATTATTTTCGCTAGTTGCTCAAAAAACATTGAGTATACTCCCGAATATATGGAAAGAACCTCTGGACGCTATTTATTAAATCAAGACGAAATTATTGAGGTGTTTTATGATAATGAAAAATTATTTTTAAAATGGAAAGGCGCAGAAAAGATTAAGCCAGTGATTATAGATAATAAGATATTTTATATGGTAGAAATAGATGAAAAAATGCATTTTGTACAGCATCCAGAAACAAAGGCGTATTATTTGTCTAAACTCTCAAAAGAAAATAAAGACATCATTTCTTACGATTATATTAAAGTTGAAGATTCTTTTAAAATCCCTAGTACTTATATAAAACTTAAAGATTATGATAAAGCCCTATTGGGGTATTTAAACATACAAAAACAAGATTCTACAAGTACTATTTTAGAAGAAAGTTATTTTAATAATTTAGGTTATAATTTAATTCGAGAAAAAAAATATGCTGATGCTGTCGGCGTATTTAAAATCAATGTGGCATTATTTCCTAAAAGCTCTAACGTTTATGATAGTTTAGCTGAAGCATATTTGTTATCTGGTGATAGTTTACAGGCATATAATAATTATAAAATGGCTTTTAATTATGATAATGAAAACAATCAAGCTAAAGAATTTGTAAATAAATATGATAGTAAACTTAAGAAATAATTTTACTAGTTCTTACGGATTTACATGAATTTAGCACCTTAATTAAGGTGCTTTTTTTATATTTACTTATGACAGAGCAAGAACTAGAAAAACTTAAATACCCTATCGGTCAATTTGATTGTCCGAATAATATTTCAAAACAGCATATTGAAAGTTGGATTTCTATTTTGGAGCATTTTCCTAACCGCTTAGAAAACCTAGTTAAGGGTTTGTCTAACCAACAACTAGACACACAATACAGACCTGAAGGCTGGACTATTAGGCAAGTTGTTCATCATGTATCAGATAGTCATCATCATAGTTATACGCGCTTTAAATGGGCGTTGACTGAAGAAAAACCTATTATTAAAGCCTATTACGAAGATCGTTGGGCAGAACTTATGGACTCTAAATCAGCCCCAATAGACATGTCTTTAAACCATTTAAGAGCTATTCATTTTAAGTTGGTGTATCTATTAAAAACGTTGTCAGAAGATAATTTAAACAAATGTTTTATTCACCCAGAAACCAATAGCACCATTTTTCTAAGTTATAATGTTGGTAATTATGCGTGGCATAGTAATCATCACTACGCACATATTGAAAGTTTGATGAAACGTAAAGGTTGGCTTTAAATGATAAGACCAGTACATATAAATGATACTCAAGAATTACTTGAGATGTATAATTATTATGTTATAAACACGACGGTCAATTTTGATATTGAACCCTTGTCACTTAAAACATTTTCAGATAAATTAAATCTTATTACTGCAGATTACCCTTTTATTGTCTATGAGGAAGACAATGAAATATTGGGCTACGCCTATGGAAGTAGATTTAGACCAAGGGCAGCTTATAATTACGTTGCAGAGTCAACTGTATATGTGAAGCATACCTCACATGGAAAACAAATAGGGTCAAAATTATATGCTGAATTAATAAGATTGCTCAAAGAAACCAATTTGCATACGGTACTTGGCGTTTTAACAATCCCAAATGAGGCGAGTATTAAATTGCATGAGAAATTTGGATTCGAGCAAGTTGCTAACTTAAAAGAAGTAGGGTTCAAATTTGGTGAATGGCAAAATATTGGTATTTGGCAGTTAAAATTTTAATAAACTACAAGTCTTTCCCTTAGGGAAGGATTTAGGATGGGATTTTCCATTTAATATTACAACCAATACTGGGCTTTTGGGTTTCGGTATTTTTTTTGCCTATAATTAAATAATCTAATGCCTGTCTTAAATCTTTACCTGTAAGCCGTTTGCTATTACCTGGTCTGGAATCATCCAATTGCCCTCTGTAAACAAGTTCTAATTTTTCATCAAAAACATAAAAATCTGGAGTACAGGCTGCATCATAAGCTTTAGCTACTTCTTGGGTTTCATCATATAAGTAAGGAAAAGGGTAACTTTCAGCATGCGCGTGAATTTTCATGTTTTCAGGTGAGTCTTGCGGGTAATTAGCAGCATCATTACTAGAAATAGCAATAAAACCAATCCCTTTTTCCGCGTAAGCGTTAGCCATATTAACTAACTCAGAATTAACATGAATTACAAAAGGGCAGTGGTTACAAATAAACATGATAACTGTACCCAATTCCCCTTTAAGTTTATTAAGACTTAAAACAGTACTTGAAATTGTGTCAGGAAGAGAAAAATCTGGTGCTTTTGTGCCTAATAAAAGCATGTTTGAAGGTGTCATAGCCATACTGAAAAGTTTTATTCAAAGTTCGTTAAAATTTGTATTTTTAAAAAATGGATAAGACAATTACTTTTGAAGATTTTGCTAAAGTTGATTTACGTATAGGAACTATCATTGAGGTTCATGATTTTCCTGAAGCGCGACAGCCTGCTTACCAACTAACTATTGATTTCGGAGAATTAGGTATTAAAAAGTCGTCTGCTCAAATCACAACACTGTATAAAAAAGAAGATTTATTGCAAAGACAGATCGTTGCAGTAGTTAATTTTCCTAATAAGCAAATCGCGAAATTTATGAGTGAATGTTTGATTTTAGGCGCTGTAAAGGGAAGCGATGTTATACTTTTAAACCCCGAAACTAAAGTTAAAAATGGGACACCTGTAAATTGATTTATGCAAGAATTAGATGAGATTCAAATAAATTTTGACAGCAATGAATTATGGGTTTTAAATATAGCACTTGCCGTTGTTATGTTTGGAGTTGCACTTGGAATTTCTTTTGATGTTTTTAACGTTTACATTCATCATGTTTTATTAATAGGGATTACTCATAATATTATAGCTTTATTATTAGGTTTTTTTGTAGCTAAGATGCTTAGGCTGTCATTTAAAAACCAAAAAACTTTAGCAATTGAAACAGGAATCCAAAATTCAGGTTTGCGGTTATTGTTGATTTTCTCCTTTTTTAACGGGTTGGGAGGAATGGCAATTTTAGCTACCTTTTTGGGGATTTGGCATATCATATCTGGGTTGCTATGAGCTTATTTTTGGTCAAGAAAAAAAACGATAAAAATTTGAAACTAATTTGGCTGTATTTTGTAAGAACGTATATAAGCGTTGGGATGTTTTTCTATTTTAGAAGAATAAAAATTTATGATGCCAAAAATGTTCCAAAAAATAAACCTGTTTTATTATTAAGTAATCATCAAAACGCACTTTTAGATGCGCTATTGATTGCTACTAAGTGTGGTAGATTATCTTATTTTTTAACCAGAGCGTCTGTTTTTAATAAACCGGTTGTTGCTAGAATATTGAAAAGCTTACAGATGCTTCCTGTTTACAGAATACGAGATGGTTGGGGGAATTTAGCGAATAACAATGCTATTTTTGAGAACTGCTCAAAACTTTTAAATGATAGTGAATGCATCGTTATATTTCCAGAGGGTAATCATAATCTTATGCGCATGGTAAGGCCTTTAAGTAAAGGGTTTACAAGAATAATACTAGATGCTTTAGAAAACTATCCAGAAATGGATTTACAGCTACTTCCAGTTGGCGTGAATTATACAAATGCTGAAAATTTCCCAGACGGCGCATCAATTTATTTTGGAACTCCTTTAGTAGCAAAGGACTATATTTCTGGAAATAAAAATGAGGATGCAGTTAGTCTTAAAGCTGTAATTCAATCTGAAATATCTCTATTGACTACAAATATTCCAAAAGAAAATTATCAAGAAACTTTAGATGAACTAGAAAGGTTAGATGTCGATTTTTTAAATCCTAAAGCGGTTAATACATGTATAAATTCAAAATTTCAAGACTGTAAATTCCAAGAAGTAAAAAGTAACACTTTTATTAATATTATTTTTAAAGCATTGTTAGTTTGTGCTTTTATTGTTCCTATTTTAGTTTGGAAATTTGTAGCAAAACCAAAAATTAAAGAAATAGAATTTCGATCTACCTTTAGGTTTGCTATAGCTATTACACTTGGCCCATTATGGTTGATGAGTTTGTTTATCGTATTAGTTATTACGCTTGGCTGGGTAGTGGCTGTAGGCTATCTTATAGCTAGTTTATGCGTGGTGTTACTTGCAGTTAAACTATAAAAAAAACCACAACGCTTAGCTGTGGTTTATTTTTATATTGTTTTGAAAATTAATTAGATATCATCAAAACTTATATCAGTAAAGCTTTCAGGAGTTGGGGTTTTTAAGTCCGCTTCAGTAACTTTAGATCCATCATCTTCATATTCTTTTTTGAAATCTTTTTGATGACGCTCACTTATTACTTCATCTCCTTTTTCAGTTATGATGTAATCAGTCATTTCAGCCAAAATCTCTTTAAATTCAGCGAAGTCTTCTTTGTAGATGTATATTTTGTGTTTTTTATAATGAAACGATCCGTCATCATTAGTGAATTTTTTACTCTCAGTAATCGTCAAGTAATAATCTTCAGCTTTTGTCGCTCTTACATCAAAAAAATAGGTTCTTCTACCTGCTCTTAATACTTTTGAAAAAATTTCCTCTTTCTCCATCTTATCATTATACATAATTGAATTGAAATTTAGTTGTCTTATTATAGTATCAAAAATCTAAAAAAAAACGATACTAACCAATAAATTATGAATTTTCTTTTTAAAATATTGAATTTCTTTGCATTTAATTAAATGAAAAATCTCTAGGTACTTATCTATTAAAGATTTATAAATTACTTAGATGTTGTTTCACTAAGTTGTTTTAAGTATAAGTGTTTATAATAGCCATCTACATCAATCAACGTATCATGAGTACCTTGTTGTACAATTTCTCCATCATCTAAAACAATAATTTTATCAGCATTTTTAGCTGAAGACACTCTATGGCTAACAATAATTGATGTTTTTCCGTTTGAAATTTTGTTAAGATTCTTCAAAATTTTCTCTTCGGTTTCAGTATCAACCGCTGATAAGCAATCATCAAGCAATAAAATTTTCGGCGATTTAATAATTGCCCGTGCTATGGACACACGTTGTTTTTGTCCGCCCGATAATGTAATGCCACGTTCTCCTAAAACCGTTTCATAACCTTTGTTAAACTTGATTATGTTTTTGTGTACTTGAGCATTTTTAGCTGCATCAATGACATCATCATCGGTAGCATCTTGTTTCCCAAATTTAATATTGGTTTTTATAGTGTCAGAAAACAAAAAAGCGTCTTGCGGAACGTACCCAATACTATCACGTAAGTCGTTTAAGTTTAAGTTGTTAATTTCTGTGTTATTAATCGTAATAGAGCCTTTGTCAATATCGTAAAGCCTTCCAATTAAATCTAAAATAGTAGATTTTCCAGCCCCTGTTTTTCCTAATATAGCTAAAGTTTCACCTTCTTTAATTTGGAAACTTATATTTTTAAGCGCTTGAATGTTTGTATCATCATAGGTGAAGGTAACGTCTTTAAAAACAATATCTCCTGTGATTTCTGTATGAGTATTTACGTTATTTTTAATCTCAGGTTCAATTTTTAAAAATTCATTGATTCGCTTTTGCGAAGCTTCAGCTTGTTGCACAATAGAAGTTACCCAACCTATAGTTGCTACTGGCCATGTGAGCATATTTACATAAATAATAAACTCAGCAATAGTACCAATACTTTCAATTTCTCCATTAATGTATTGCATGCCACCAAAATAAATAACTAGTAAATTACTTGTTCCAATAAGTAATATCATCATCGGGAAAAACCAAGCTTGTACTTTGGCTAAGTTTATTTGTTTTTCTTTGCTTTCAGCTGCAAGCGATTTAAAATTTACTGAAGTTTGAGGCTCAATACCATATGCTTTTATTACAGAAATTCCACTAAAGGACTCTTGAGTAAATGTTGAAAGCTTGGATAGATATTCTTGCACAATAGTACTTCGTTTATGTATTTCTTTACTTAATTTATAAATAATGACAGACAAGATAGGAAGTGGTACTATGGTATATAAAGTTAATTTTGGTGAAGCATTAATCATATAAATAATAACAATCACAATTAATGCAAAAGTATTAATACTGTACATTAGCGCAGGACCACCATACATACGAACCCTTGAAACATCCTCGGTAATTCGGTTCATTAAATCGCCCGTTCTGTTTTTCTTGTAAAAATTTAGCGATAATTTTTGATACTGCGCATAAATTTCATTTTTCAAATCATACTCAATATACCGTGATACATTTATGATAGTTTGCCTCATAAAAAACGTAAGTACAGCAGCAATAAGAGCAGCGCCAATAATATATAGGATAGCTTCTAATAAATCTGCTCTAAAAACATCTTCGGTGATAGATTTATCATAATACTGTTCAATAGCGACAAATATTTTTTTTACATAACGCGGTGTGTAAAGCAAAAATAAACGAGCCACTATAGTAATAATAGAACCAATTATAAGATGTGTTCTGTATTTAAAAAAGTATTTATTTAAATGCCTTAATTCTTTCATTTAATTTTTAAGTAAGTAGGATAGCAAATATAACTTATTAATAGGGAATGTGATGATTTATGAGGTTTGCAAAGTGTTAAATATCTTTTAAAAAAACACCTCCCTTAATCCCTCCTTATTAGGAGGGAAACTGAAGCTTATGAGTTTCTCCCCCTTGGAGGGGATTAAGGGGTGGACTTTTTATAAAGCTTTTTAATTCCTATTTAATAAGTGGGAAATAAATTATTTGTTTAGTTGATTATATTGAGCTTAGTTTTTAAGTAAGCTAACTGTCAGCCGACTTAATTATAAATTGCGGATATGCTCGCGTTAGGGATAGTAGAGGAAAGCCCACAGCCCGACGTAGGAGGCGCGAGGACTTGGAACGGATAGCCCGACCCTTTCTGGGTAACGCCCAAATAACTTTAATTTTTATTGTTATGTACTAAAATATAGTGTTATTTTTGCGGCACTAAAAATAATGAACAATAGTTTATTTTTTAATTAAAGTTCTTTGTAATGATGCTAAATAGAAGACATATACGTGTAAAAGTCATGCAAACCATGTATGCCTTTAGTGGTAGTGAAAGTGATGATTTTAGTAAAGATCAAAAATTTTTACTCTTCAGTATTGATAATATGTACAATTTGTATTTGTTGTTAATGTCTTTATTAATTGAAGTTCAAAAAAGAGCAGAAAGCAATTTACAAAAGAAACAAAAAAAGCATCTTGCTACTAAAGATGATAAAGATCCCAACAGAAAGTTTGTAAATAATCAGTTATTAAAGTTATTAAAGGATAACAATCAATTAAAAACAAAACTTGAAGCCCATAAGATTACTAATTGGGATTTGGATAATGAATATGTTGATATTATTTTTAAAGCTATTATAGCTAGTGATTTGTATAAAGATTATATGAATACTAGGGTGTCTGGTTTTAAAGAAGATAAAGACTTTATTGTTGATGTTTTTAAAGAGATTATTGCTCCAAACGATAAGCTTTATGATTATATGGAAGATAAAAACATAACTTGGTTAGATGATCTTCCAACGGTTAACACTACAATTTTAAAGTTGCTTAGAAAAGTAAAGGCAAATGCATCTGAAGATTATTTTACGCTAAAATTATATAAGGATATTGATGATAAGCAGTTTGCTATAGATTTATTTAAGAAAACACTTTTAAATCAAACAGTTATTAAAACTGAGATTGATCAGAAAACAAAAAACTGGGATGCAGAGCGTATCGCTAAAGTTGATTATGTGTTGTTGCAAATGGCTATTTGTGAGTTGTCAAACTTCCCCTCAATACCAGTAAAAGTAACTATCAACGAGTATTTAGAAATTTCAAAAGAATATTCAACTCCAAAAAGTAGTATTTTTATTAACGGTATCTTAGATAAGCTCGTTAAAGAATATGAAGCTTCTGGTGAGTTGAACAAAGTGGGGCGAGGTTTAATGTAAACAGTAAGGATAATTACAGATTATACCAAATTTAATCGATTATTTTAAAATTTATTTGGTATTAGTGTTAAGAAAGAAGTAAAATTTTTTTAATCGTTTAAATAATTACTATTTTTGCTCATCAAAAAATATTTAAAACATCTATTATGAAGAAAATAGTATTAGGACTTAGCGCCATCTGCTTAATTGCATTTGTATCTTGTAAAGAAAACGCTGCCAAAAAAATTGACGAAAGTAATATTGCTGCTGCGGCAGAAAGGGATGCGGTAGCATCTAAATTCCCAGTACTTGAGTTTGACAAAAAAGTACACGATTTTGGAGAAATTGAAGCTAAAACAGCAGTAGAAACCATATTTAATTATAAAAATACTGGTGATGCTCCTTTAGTAATAACAGATATTAAAAGTTCTTGTGGCTGTACAGTACCTCAAGACTGGAGTAGATTACCATTAGCACCAGGAGATTCTGGAAAGTTTACAGTTAAATTTAACGGTAGTGGCGCTAATAAAATCAGTAAAACTATAACAGTTACTGCAAATACTGAAAATGGTTCTGAAGTTGTTAAAATAACAGCATTTGTAAAGCCAGATCCTAATAAAAAACTAGCTATTAAACCAGCAGTACAATAAATAAAAATAATGGGAGACGGAGGAATTGGTAGTTTATTGCCATTTGTATTAATGTTTGTTGTTGTGTATTTCTTTATGATTGCACCACAAATGAAACGTGCAAAAAAAGAAAAGAAATTTGCAGCCGAAATAAAACGTGGTGATAAAGTAATTACCAAAAGTGGTTTACACGGTAAAATTTCAGAATTAAATGATAAAGACAACAGTTGTGTTATAGAGACTATGGCTGGAAAACTGAAGTTTGATAGATCAGCCATTTCAATGGAAATGAGCTCTAAGCTTAATGCTCCTGCTGTAGTTAAGAAATAAATCTTTAAATAGAATATAATAAAAAAAAGCTTCCATTAGGAGGCTTTTTTAATTGCTTTAAAAATTGAAATTTATGAAAAACCCATGGCGTTTTTAACAATTTTTGTATTTATCATGTAAGCCAACGCCTTGTATAATCATAGGTATGATTTTCTCAAGTCGAGTTTGTTTTGTAGTCTCCCGTTTAGCTATGTCTATATACTCACAATACTCACGTTGTTTATAAGGTGATAAGTTATCAAACGCTAGTTTTAATTTATTATTTGATGTTAAAATAGCTTTAAGTGCTTCGGGAATAATAGTTTTCTTTTTAGTGCGCTCAGGTTTAATTTCTTTACCCAATTTTTGATTTTCAATGGCTTCCTTTACATATAACAAAACTAGGTTTTTGTCTATATCTTCAATAGTTTTGAAACGCATTTGTCTTAAGGCTTTAGTTTTGTTTTCTTGAGCGTTAACTAATAGCTTATGTTCATCTTTCAGAAAAACACCATTAAAAAACCAAATTCCAAAATGCTTTTTAAAAGCACCCAGTCCTAAAACATTCTTTCCATTAACAGTATAAACAGGCGCACTCCATTTTACAGTTTCTCCCACATCTGTAGAATTTATAATAGCTCTAAGAAGTGTCAAAGCTTCTCCAAAATTTTGGTGTTCTTCAATGTATTCTTCTACTGAATAAATCTTTTTCATCTGTTTAAATTATTTTTTATATAGGCAAGATGTAATTTACTATTTATACAAGTTTAACATCAAAATATACTGTTCTATAATTAAAAGCCAATAATATAACTATTTGTTACCTTGAACGCAGTCGAAAGGTCTCAAACTGAAAATGATATAGATTTCGACTACGCTCAACCTGACATAAGAATAAAAATAACTAGTTTCTTAAATTCATCATTCAATCTTTATTTGATATTTACTCAAAAGACCATCAACAGATTGTAAAGAAAACCTAGCGCCTTTAATCCTGTTGTTTTCTGGGTCTATGGTGAAATTTTTAGAATTCCTAAAATCAACTTTCTCTAAATTAGTATTTAGAAAAGTAGCATTAAGCAAATCACAATCATTAAAAATAGATAAACTTAAATCACATTCAGTAAAATCTACGCTCTGCATTTTAGATTGTTTAAATACTGTTTTAGCTATGTTCTTTCGATAAAAAGAAGCGTGATTTAATTGGCAATTATCAATTTTTATTTCAAATGCAAAATCATTGCTTTTTTCAAAATCTAGTCCAAGCATTTTACAATCTTTAAATAATACATTTTGAAAGCCAGTTTCATAAATATTCGCTGAACTCAAATTACAATCGAAAAACTCACAATCAACAAAACGTGTATTCGACAAATCAGAATTTGAGAAATCACAATTTGTAAAAGTACATAACTCATAATCACCTTTTTCAAATTGGTATTTAGAGAACGTCTTATTTTCGAATGTTTCTTCTTCGATAAAGTTTTGTGCCATCAAGTTTTTATTTTATACCAATTTAAATAGAAAATGTCGTGTCAAAGCCAATGTTATTTGGAAATCTAAAAACGCTGTGATTAAATTGCATAGCAAGGTTACGGAATTTATGAACAAGGCATTTAGATTTTAAAAGAACGCGGCGACATGGAACATTTTGTGTTTAAATTGGTATTATTACCTCAATATAAATATAATTAAAATAATCCTGTAATCTCTCCATTTTCATCAATGTCAATATGCTCTGATGACGGATGTGCGGGTAACCCAGGCATACGCATAATATCTCCAGTAATAGGAATTAAAAAGCCTGCTCCCGATGCAATTTCAATTTCTCTAACGGTTATGATAAAATCTTTAGGACGACCAAGAAGTTTAGGATTATCAGATAACGACTTTTGTGTTTTTGCGATACAAACTGGAAGATGATCTAAACCTAGCTTGGTAATTTTATTCAATTGGGCTTTCGCTATTGCGGTATAATCTACGTGTTCCGCACCATATATTTCAGTGGCAATTGTAGCAATTTTATCTTTCACACTAGATTCCCATTTGTATAATGGTTTAAAGTCCGATTTGTTTTCTTCCACCACTTCTATAACCTGTTTTGCTAATTCTAAAGCACCTTCACCACCTTCTCCCCAAACATTAGCTAAGGCAACCCTAATGCCTTTAGATTTCGCAAATTTAAGAATCAAGTCAATTTCTGCATCACTATCAGAAGCGAATTTATTTATAGCTATTATGGGGGCAACATTAAATTTGCCAATATTTTCCAGATGCTTTTCTAAATTAGGTAGCCCTTTCTCTAAAGCTTCTAAATTTGGTTCAGTAAGCGATTTTAAATCAGCACCGCCATGATATTTCAAGGCGCGAATAGTCGTGGTAAGTACTACTGCTTTTGGTTTTAAGCCTGCGCTTTGGCATTTAATATCAAAGAACTTTTCAGCACCTAAATCAAAACCAAAACCAGCCTCCGTAACAGTATATTCAGAATGGGTCATACCCATTAATGTGGCAATTACCGAGTTTGTTCCTTGAGCAATATTAGCAAAAGGCCCGCCATGGATTATGGCTGGATTTCCTTCTATAGTTTGCACCAAATTGGGTTTTATGGCATCTTTCATAAGCGTAGTCATGGCGCCTTGAGCTTTTAAATCACGAGCGTAAACAGGTACTTTGTCAAAAGTATAACCAACAAAAATATTACCTAAGCGTTCTTTTAAATCCATTAAATTTTCGGCTAAACAAAGAATCGCCATGATTTCAGAAGCTGCAGTAATATCAAATCCGGTTTCTCTAGGAACACCAGATGTTGTTCCGCCTAAACCCACAATTACGTGTCTTAATGCTCTGTCATTTAAATCTACCACACGTTTCCAGCTAATCGTTCTAGGGTCAATATGTAAAGAGTTTGTTTTACTTTGAATATTATTATCAATTATGGCAGCCAATAAATTATGAGCCTTTTCTATAGCCGAAAAATCACCCGTAAAATGTAGATTTATATCTTCCATTGGTAATACTTGAGAATAACCTCCTCCAGTAGCGCCACCTTTAATTCCAAAAACAGGACCTAATGATGGTTCTCTCAAAACCACGGTAGTCTTTTTATTTAAACGATTTAAACCTTCAGACAAGCCAATAGACATGGTTGTTTTTCCTTCACCTGCTGGTGTGGGCGAAATAGCAGAAACCAGTATAAGGTTGCTCTTGTTAGCATTATCTTTATCAATATAGTTTAGCGGTAATTTCGCTTTATACTTTCCATACATCTCAATGTTATTACTATCAACACCAAATTTTTTAGCAATTTCAGTTATTGGCTCAAGTGTTACAGTTTTTGCAATTTGTAAATCAGTCATAAAACATTAATTTTAATTATAGGAATATTAACGATTTTTAAAAGTATGAAATTTAGATTTCAGAAATCGTGATTTTTATCATATACTAGAGTTTCGTTTTATTAGAATACAAATCTTAAAAAAAATTATTTGGGCGTTACCACAAGGGTCGCGCTTTCACTACTCAATCTTTTTAAAACGCCATTACTATGGAGGTTACAACTGTGGCAATCTGTTTAACTTTAGTTCTTATCAAACCAAGTACATTTAATTTTTTAAAAAGGATTTCAAACAGGCCGTTCAATCGCTAACGCAACTGTCTGCTAAGTACATAGTAGACCTCTAAATTGCCGATGTATTTAATTAAAACAGGTTGTTTTTTTGAAGTTCGTTTGACGGTCTCAGCTATGAGTAGTTGGGAGAACAAGCAATTACTTATAGCCATTGTGGTGTCGTTTTTATTTTTCGCTCAGTCTTTCGGTTTAGAAATCAGATTATCCAATTCCAAATATTTCTCTTTCATAAGACTCAATGCAAAAGCTCCGGCAGAAGCACTAAAAACAGAATAATCAAACGCTCCTTTTATTCCGGTTGAAAAAGTCATTGACAAAGCAAATACTAACAGTAGAAATCCGCTTAATTTTGCGAACAGTTCCGTTTTAAATCCTATTATTAAGAAAATCGCAACAGCAATTTCGGCTACAGTTGCTAAAATTCCGATTGTTGGGATTAGTGAATTGGGAATCCAAGGATTTATCATTTGGGTATAACTCAAGAAATTATCCCAATTCCCCCAAACAGAAACGTCTTTGCTCCAAATTCCAAATCTGTCGGCTACTGCTGATAAAAATCCCAGTGAAATTGCAAATCGCAAAAAGAGTTTAATAATTTTAGTATTCATATTTTTTACTTTTCGTTTCTAATTTAAGCAGAGTTTGGTCAAATGCTCCACAACTGTTCCACCGATAAAAAAGCGTTTCAGTGTTTTTTATCAAGCGTCAAACGAAGTTATCGTTTTTTTCTGACAAACTCAAGTAGATATATAGACTAATTTTAAGTTGCGTTGTAAGTTTCTAAACACCGTTCTCTAGCAAATTTATGTTCCACAATAGATTGTGGGTAAGTCAATTCTTGAAAATCTGGAACCCATGTTTAATAAAATTTAAATGCCTCTAAAAAATGTTTTCCCAAATAGTCGCATGGAAAGATGATATCATTAGGTCGCAGCCGAAAGTTCACGATGTGGATATTCACTTGACCTTTTTTGAAAAGAGGTGATTTTTGGGTTTTGAATAATTCCATCTTTAATTTCAATAGCTCGCCGGATGGTTTCACTTTCTTCCCATCTTTCAGGGCCACCCATGATGATGGGCAAATAAGGAGTCAGGTTGTTAGATATTTCCCAGCTAGCGGCGTTCCATAGATATGAAGGCGAATGATCTACGGCATAATAAAACACCTTTTCTACTTTAAATATGGGTGCTTCAAAACTGGTAGGTTTGGCAAAGGAAAAGCCCATACCTTCGTCACAACTGATATCCACAATTAGGCAACCTGGTTTCAGTCGATCATTTTGATCTTCCGGTACCAACATCAAAGGGTGATCAGTATCTTGGAGCATACCATTCACAATAATATCTACATCAATCAATTCTTCAATAAATGGACTGGATTGATGGTCGGGATGCAGAGACATCAAATTACCTTTTTCGTCTTCATCGAATTGATAATAATTGACTCCTGCCATTTGATCGGCTATTAGGAAATAATTTCGTTGGGTAAAAACTGTAATGTCATTTACACCCCTAGCTTGTAATGCCCGTATGGCACCTCTACTTACCGAACCGAAACTAATGACTACTGCTTTACGAGTTGGCCCATAATTTCCATCGATTCCTATCAGATTCATAGCATGATGTACACCGGCATATCCTGCGATTTCATTATTGTTATGAAAGATATGTAATTGCCAATCGCCGTGACGTGACCAACGATGCATGGCTTCCCATGCAATTAGCGTCAGCTTTTTATCAATAGCCGTTTGAGTAATACCCCTTTGCTGCACGCAGTGTGGCCAGCCCCAATGTATAGTTCCCGCTTTCATGTCATCAAAATCTTCTTGTACAGGTTTTGCTAATAAAGCAATATCACAGCGCTGAAATAGCTCGGCTCGACTAAGCACACCAGCGCTCAATGCAGTTAATTCTGAGTCATTCATTCCAAAAGGTAAGCCATAACCCGCTTCAAAAAACAAATGACTTCTGATTTCTAGATCTATCCAATCCAATTGATCTGGATGAATTGGTACTCTTTTTTCTTGTTTTTTTCTTGAAGTTCCGAAAACACCGACAGTTAGTAAACCCATTTATTTTTGTTTTTAATTCTTAAGTCATATTATTCTTAATAAGCGCATAAACAATGATGTCAAATTACTTAGCATGAATGATATAAAGATAAGAAATAAAGGGGTCTCAATAGTTTTTACATCCACAATTTAAATAGAAATATTCAGCGATTAGATTTTAATCATCACCAGAAATATTTGACCAATAACATAAATTAAATACCTTCGTAGTTGTTAAACGTAATTATCGTTTTATCTGATAAAAACAAGAAGACATGTGGACTAATTCAAAGCAGCCTTATAAGTTTCTAAACACCGTTCTCTAGCAAACTTATGGTCTACAATAGGCAGTGGATAAGTCAATTCTTGAAAATCTGGAACCCATTGTTTAATGTAGTTTAAGTCCTTATCAAATTTTTGAATTTGTGTTGTAGGATTAAAAATTCTAAAATAAGGTGCTGCATCAACACCACATCCAGCAACCCATTGCCAATTACCTACATTGCTCGCCATGTCGTAATCATGTAATTTTTCTGCGAAATAGGCTTCACCCCATCTCCAGTCAATCAACAAATGTTTGCATAAAAAACTCCCCACAAGCATGCGCACACGGTTGTGCATAAACCCAGTTTCGTTTAGTTGCCGCATACCAGCATCAACCAATGGGTAACCCGTTTTGCCTTCGCACCAGGCTTTATATTCATTTTCATTATTGCGCCACTCAATTCTATCGTATTTAGTTTTAAAACTGTCGTTTTGAGTATGTGGAAAGTGCCAAAGAATTTGCGTAAAAAATTCACGCCAAATCAGTTCTTGCCAAAATATGTCATTCTTTTCAGCAATAGCTTTTTTAACTATTTTTCTAATACTTACGGTTCCAAAACGTAAATGCGGACCTAATTTTGAGGTGCTATCTTGCGAAGGGAAGTTTCTAGTAGCTTCATAATTCTGAATTAAACTAGGCGTAACTAAATAGGGTTTTATCTCTTGGTGAGATTTTATAAAACCGATATCTGATAAGCTTAAATGAGGTAAATCAGTATTCGAAATTAAATTTTTTAATATTAATTCTGATGGAAAAGATTTAAAATCAAGGGTTCTAAAGGTAGCCTTCCAAAGTTTCATATAAGGCGTATAAACCATATAAGGCGTACCGTCACCTTTAACTATGTCATCTTTTTCAAAAACAACTTGATCTTTAAAAGTTTTTAATTCAATATGATTGTCATTCAAAAAAGAGGCAACTTTTTCATCACGCGTTTTAGCATAAGGTTCATAATCATGATTTGTATATACCGAACCAATATCATAGGTGTCCACTAAATTTTTAAAAATGTCTAATGGTTTTCCATGAAATAGGGCCATACTACTATGATGTTTCTTTTGTAACGTAGATTGCATGTTTTGGAGTGTTTGGTGAATAAAAGTAACACGCGCATCATCTTCAGGAAGTTTGTCTAAAATTTCAGAATCAAAAATAAAAATGGGTAATACAGGATTATCACCTTTTAAGGCCTCATATAAACCAACGTTATCAATTAATCTTAAATCGCGTCGAAACCAATAAATAGTTAACGGTTGTTTCATTAAATGTTTTGATTTTTTCATTTCCGCGAAGGCGGAAATCTCATTTTACTTTATAAACTCCAAAAAGTGTTTCTAATTTCTTCGTTCTGTAGTTAAAAATTTCTTCCAATTTAGGTTTTACTAAAATAGGATGCACTAATTGCCCAAGCCAACCAAAAGGTACTTTGTAATCAATAATATCTTCCATTTCAACACCGCCATCAATTTCTTTTATAAAATGCTTATGGTGCCATAACGCATAAGGACCATACCGTTGTTCGTCAACAAAATAATGTTTGTCTACACTATGGGTTATTTCTGTAACCCATTTGGTTTTTATACCTAAAACGGGCGTTACTAAATATTGAATTATTTGACCAGCAAACATGGGTCTATCTGCTCCAGATAGAATATTAAATCCCATATATTCAGGAGTTATAATTTTTAAGTTTTTTGGATTTGATAGAAAACCCCAAGCTTGATCTAAGGTAATTGGTAAATTCTGTTTTTTATGAAGTGTATATATTTTCATTAATAGCGTTTTTTTTATTCCTTTGAAGAAGGGAATCTGGATAATTTAATTATGAATGAGTATGTAACCATTTAAGGACGTTGCAATGCAAAGCCAAATTAAATAGGGCAGTATCAAAAGTGTTTTTAAGCCCATGTCCTTTTTAAACGAAAAAGTGAAAACAGCCACAATAAAAGTGAGCAATAATATTATTGTAAAACCAAAACCAACAAAGTGTTGATTAAAAAAAACATAGTTCCATATCACATTAAGTACGAATTGAATAGTAAATAATATGACAACCTTAGTGGTAGGCTTTAGTTTATATAAAAACGCCATATATAGTGAAAAACACAACATTATGGTTGTCCAAGCAACACCAAAAACCCAACCAGGAGGTGTCCAAGGCGCTTGGTTTAGATTGATGTACCATTCAGTTTGTGGACCATTATCCATAAGCCAGCTTCCAATTGCTAATGCACCAAAATTTATAACCAAGAATATAACAATATACTTAAGCAACTTCATTTTTTAAGGCATTTATTTGTTCTGCAACTAATTGAGCTTCAACGTATTTTTGATCGCTAGCAGATCTGTTAATAGTTGATAACTCATGCCATTCTTGCATTAGTTTTTTAAACTTTGCTTCTAGTTTTTCTTTTTTAGATTTCTTTTTAAATAATCCGAACATAGCTTTTTATTTTAAATGTTTTGTAATTTTTGAACTTAATGGATTGGTTGTAGATAAGTAATAATCTACAAAGTGGCCATTTGAGTCAACTAAATATTTTTGAAAATTCCACTTTACTGATGAATCTTTTTTTCCGTTGTTAATTTCTTGAGTTAACCAACTATACAAGGGATGTTGGTTTTTACCTTTTACATCGATTTTCTCTGAAATAAGAAAGGTAACACCATAATTCATTTCACAGAATGATGCTATGCTTTCTGAATTACCCGGTTCTTGGCTTCCAAATTGATTACAAGGCAACCCAATAATTTGAAGGTTATCTTGATATGTATTATATAGTTCTTGCAAGCCTTTATACTGAGGTGTAAAACCACATTTGGAAGCCACATTTACAAATAATATGTACTTTCCTTTAAATTGAGATAGTTCTATAGGCTTTCCATTTATGGCATTAATTTTTATGTCATAAATGGAATCTACATTCATTTTTTTAGCAGGACTACTTTTTGAACTTAAAGTAGCCATAAACGCTTTTAGTGGATTCATAATTTATATTTTAAAACTGACAATGCCACAATCCATTTCAAATACCTGCCCAGAAATTGATGAAGATTTCGCTGATAGTAAAAACTCTGCCATATCTGCCACTTCTTCTGGCGATAGAATTTTTTTCAATGGATGACGTTCGATGATATTTTCAATCATCTTCTCGTTCCTAAGTAATTTAGAGGCTAAATCGGTATCTGTCACTGTTGGTGCAATAGCATTTATACGCAGGGTAGGAGCTAATTCTGCACCCAAAGATTTTACCAAACCTTCAACCCCAGATTTTGCAACCGCAATACTAGCGTGAAAAGGCATGCCTAATTTTGCAGCTACAGTACTAAATAGCACTATGGAAGGTTTATTACCTTTTTTTAAAATAGGAAGGTATTTTTGAATCACCTTTACAGCACCAAGCACGTTGATTTCAAAATCATTTTTAAAATCATCAATACTTAATCTGGAAATAGGTTTTAAATTGATACTTCCCGGACAGTAAACTAAACCATCGGCTATTTCAATTTCTGGTAATTCATCTTGTGTAACATCGCAATTATGGTGAGTGAAGTTGTTATGCGATATTTGTGGAATACTTCTGCTAATGTTTATAACATTGCCATTAGCTAATAGTTTTTCAACTAATGCTTTTCCAATACCCTTACTTCCACCAACTACTATTATTGTCTTCATAGGTTTCAGGGCATTTTGTTTTTTATGGCCTGCCCTTTAGCCTTTTTTCTATTTTTTGTTTAATAACAGTCAATCGTTTCATAAGATCCATTATTTCAGGATCCTTTTTCTCTTTATAAATGTCATTTAAACCTAATATTAAACTTTTTACTTCTCTAGACGATTCGATGCGTTCACTTGTTGTTTTAAAAGTGTGTCTACGCTGCTCGAATGCTAAAGCTTTATCAATAATCTCCATAATTTTTATAATCTTTAATCTAACTTAACTGGTGCAAATAGTGTACCAATTTGGCAATATAATAAATTATGCTAGATTAACTATTTTTATATAGAATTATTAGGGAATATTTAATATTTACAGATACTTAACACTGTTTTTAATATTTGTACAATTAGAGTCTACCTTTTAGTCGCTTTTCTATCTTTCTTTTTATGACTGTTAAGCGCTTCATAATATCCATGATTTTATCATCTTTTTTTACTTTATAAACTTGATTTAAATCTAAGATTAACGCTTTTGCTTCTCTAGAAAGTTTTACGCGATCACTAGTTGATAATGATCTCATTTTTCTTTGCTCAAATTCTAATGCTCTGTTAATTAATTCCATAATACTAGCTATTTATATAATTTTGTAATTCTGTTATTTTTTCTGAAGTATTAAACCTTCCCCCATAGAAAGCGGTAACTGTAGATGAGGTATCGTCTTTTATGCCTCTAGATGAAACACATAGGTGTTTCGCATCAATAATAACGGCAACATCTTCAGTGTCTAAAATCAATTTTAATTCGTTTGCGATTTGATTTGTTAAACGTTCTTGTACTTGTGGACGTTTGGCATAATACTGCACAATTCTATTGAGTTTTGAAAGCCCAATTACTTTTCCTGATGAAATGTATGCAACATGTGCTTTTCCTATAATTGGAACAAAATGATGCTCGCAGTTAGAATAAAATGTAATATTCTTTTCTACCAACATTTGATTGTATTGGTACTTGTTATCAAACAACGCTACTTTTGGTTTATTCTCTGGGTTTAATCCAGAAAATATCTCGTCAATATACATTTTGGCAACACGTTTAGGGGTACCTTGTAGCGAGTCGTCTGTTAAATCTAAACCCATAACATCCATAATTTCTTCAAACAAAATGGCAATACGCTCTTTTTTTTCTGAATCACTTAATTTGAAAGCGTCTGATTTCATTGGTGTTTCTAGACCTGTATGTAGATGATCGTCACCAACATCTTCGATGGAAAATCCATTTAATTTATGATCATTGTTGTTCGTTCTTAATTTTTCTATTTGCATGTCGTCTTTTTTATGTGCTGTCTTGAGTTTTAAAGCTCAATCAAAGCACGTTAACCTTTTGAAATTTTATTATGTGTAATTTGTTTTTGTCTGCTGCATTTAAAACGTCCTTTTTCAAAAACTCTTAATTTTTCATGTTTTGTTTTTCTACCTTGAACACGTTTTCTCCATAGTTTGAAACTACTTGGTTTCATTTCGGTTCTCATTAATTCAATAACTTCTTGTTCTTTTAAACCAAATTGAAAATCTATAGCTTCGAAGGTTGTTCGGTCTTCCCAAGCCATTTCAATGACTCTATCTATTTCTTCAATTGATAAAATCAAATGGTATGAAAATTATATTGTTCGTCGTATTTTATTTTCTCATCTAACATTTTTTCAAAAAAAGCTTTGTTTTCCTTAAATGTTATACTGTTTTTAAATTGTACAAACTTTCCTTGAGCATGAATACTAGCGCCATTAGTTTTATACATGACCAATTGATAGTAAGGAATGGCCCAAGTGAAATTTTGTAACCCCTTATTTATAAAAAGGAGTATGCCACTTTTACGAAGCTCTATATTTACGTAATTGACATCTGAAACGGTGTTCATGTAAGACTTTAAATTAGGGCTTACATCATTTATAATCATGCGTTTAGAGCCAATTCCTTTCATCTTTAAAGCCTCTAAAAATGTAAAAGTTTTACCTACAACATCTATTAGTAATTGTTTGTGCTCTTTGTTAAAATGTGTCGTATTCAGTATCATTTTGTTTACTTTATATACCAAATATACAAAATGTTTAATTTATTACTTAATAAGTTAAACAAAATAATTTATAGGACTATAAGAATGATTTATGAGGCTTCCACAAGTTTATTAATCATACCTCTAAAAATGAACCCATGAAAAGGTAATACGCTATACCAATAGAGTCTTCCCCAAAGGCCACGAGGTCTAAAGGTTGCTGTTTGTTTAAGCATATTGTCTTCAATTTTAAACTCTAACCAAGCTTCACCAGGTAAACGCATTTCTGCATATAATAAAAGTTTTTTTTGTGCTTTATCTGCAAAAATGACACGCCAAAAATCTAAGGCGTCACCAGCATCTAATTCAGTTGGACTTGTTCGCCCTCGTCGCAAACCAATACCTCCAAAAAGCTTGTCGATATATCCGCGAATGCGCCATAAAAATGTGCCATAATACCAACCTGTATTACCACCAATGGCCCAAATTTTATTAATGGTCCTTTCAATGTCTTTTACTGGGCGCTCTTTATAATCTTTAAAACAACCAAATTTTGGAACATTTACATATTTGTGCAATTGGTTTCGAAGTGTGCCACTGCTTACCATAGAGTCTTTCCAACTAGACACAATACTATTTTGTTCTATTTTTTCAAAGGCTAATGCTACGGCTTGTTTGTAAGTAAGTGGGTTTACATTTAGAATTTCATTAATATGACTCGGTTTGCCTACAATTTGAATACCCATACTATCTACCAAAGATGTTGCTAATTTATAAGATGTGGAGGTTACAAAATACAACCAGTATGACGATAGTTTTGGTGTCATTACGGGGACAGTTAAAATATAACGTTTCAGTCCTCTTACCGCAGCAAATTGTAAAAGCATTTCTTTATAGGTTAGAATTTCGGGTCCGAAAACATCATAACTTTTATTAAAAACAGTTTCATTATTCGCGGCTCTAGATAAAAAAGCTAAAACATCTCTTACGGCTAATGGTTGCGTTTTTGTATTCAACCACTTTGGAGCAATCATAAACGGTAACTTTTCAACTAAATCTCTAATAATTTCGAAAGAAGAACTACCTGAGCCCACTATTATTCCTGCTTTAAAAATAGTAAGCGCATAATGTTTTGAAGCTAAAACTTCTTCTACATTTTTTCTGGATTGTAAATGTTTGGAGAGCTCGTCTTCATTGGTAATACCACTTAAGTATATAACCTGTTTAACTTTGGTGTTTTCTAAACAATTTTTGAAGTTTATAGCACATCGTTCTTCAAGCGATTCAAAATCTGTTGTAGAGTTAGACATGGAGTGAATTAAATAATATGCAACATCAATGTTTTTTGGTATATTTTTTAGTGTTTCAGGTTTTAAAAAATCACCCTCAATTACGAAAATATTCTCATCTTCAATATATCTTTTATCTGCTCTAAGCCTATCTCGAACAACACAAATAACAGTATGCCCTTCATTTAATAAAAAGGGAATAAGGCGTTTACCGATATAGCCTGTGGCTCCTGTAACGAGAATATTCATTTGTTTCTATAGTCTTTTTTAAATTCGATTTTTATCACAAGCCAAAAAGATTTTTCTGTTTTTTATGTTCATTTTGTCTTGATACAAAACGAACCAAAAAATCATATTGAAATGAGGAATTTTTCTTCTGAAAAAATAGAAGAAAACCAAAAATAAAGTCTAAATTTTTTCCAAGGCTTCAAAAATTCTTAACGATTTGATTTTTATATTCTGCATTACAATGTTCAATTCTGTGTATTGAATCGAGACACGATTTTCTGTAATTTATTTATATTCCAAAGATTATTTTTCAATCTTTCTAACTTCTAACTTCTAACTTCTAACTTCTAACTTCTAACTTCTAACTTCTAACTCCTTAGGTTTTTGGTAGCCAAATCGCAAGTTTCTGTCTGGAATAGCATAACCATCTAATCCATTTATAGCTGCAACTTCAGCTTTCGCTAAGTTGATAAAGCCATCTTTTTCAATTAGATTATCGTTTATATACAAACCAACTATTTTACCAATGACTAAAATAGTGTTATTTGCTTTGATTTCATATTCTTCAACGAATTGCATCGCTAATTGAATAGGAGCTCCTTTAACAAATGGAGCATAAAAATCAGGTTTGAATTCTGATTCTAAATCTGTTGCATCAAATTCTGAAATAGAATCGTTATACTTTGCTGATGTATGATGTGCATCTTTTGTGATACTTTTATGAATATGATTTATGGTGTAGTAGCCTGTGGTTTTTATATTCTCATAAGTGTTTCTAATAACTGTAGTTGGTCTAAGAAAGAATCCCAACATGGCGGGACTTGAACCAATATGTGTAACCGAACTAAATACGGCAACGTTTTCTATACCATCTTCAGATTTTGAACCAATTAAATTAGCCGATTTATACCCTGAACAACTATTAATTAAGTTGATTTTGTAGAGGTGTTCTAAATTCTGAATATCTGATTCGCTAAAGTATGTCATTATAATTTTAAGTAATTATTGATTTTAATATCTTGAGCTTTTAGATCAAACATTAAATTATAGAGTCCAAAAAAGGTTCTATTGATGTAAATAAAGTGCTTAGAACCACGGTTACCATTCATCTTTTTTAAATCTGCACTTTTTGAATAACGTTCTCCTAATTCTGCAATTTTTCCGAAGAATTCACCATCCGAAAAATCGAAAGCCTCTTGGTGAAAAGGTTGCGTAAATAAGCTTAGCATTTCATGAAACATAGCAGTGAAGAAGGCTAATTCTTCTTTAGAATCGTCGTCTCTTAGAATTTCAAGCTCATAAAGTTTCTTAGCAAAATAGTCTTGATTGTCAATGTTTTCTGGTTTTGCTAATTCGAAATAAGGTGTATAAAATTCCATAGGAATGGTTTTCATACACCCAAAATCTAACGCAATTAATTCTCCCTTCTCATTTACTAAAAAGTTGCCTGGGTGCGGATCTGCATGTACTTTTCTTAAATTATGAATTTGGAACATGTAGAAATCCCAGAGGGCTTGCCCTAATTTGTTTGATGTTTCTTGGTCTGTATTATATGCGGTGAATTCAGAAAGGTGTTCGCCTTCCATATAATCCATTGTGATGATGCGTTCAGAGGAGTATTCTTCGTAATATTTTGGAAAGATTAAGTTAGGAATGTGAGCGCATTCTTTAGCAATTTCTTTACTCTGTTCAATTTCTAAAACATAATTAGTTTCTTCAACTAATTTGTTTTCTACTTCTTTGAAATATTTATCAGAATCTTTTCCTTTGATATTGAACATACTCATAGCTATAGGTTTTACCATAGCTAAATCTGAAGCGATACTTTCCGCAACTCCTGGATATTGGATTTTCACAGCAAGTTTTTTCCCATTCTTTTCTGCCATGTGCACCTGACCGATGCTAGCAGCGTTTACAGAAGTTGCGTTAAAAGTATCAAATATGTCATTTGGATGATCTCCAAAATATTTTTTAAATGTTTTTATAACTAAAGGTGGCGATAAGGGTGGTACAGAAAATTGCGCTAGCGAGAATTTCTCAACATAGGCCTGTGGTAAAATGCTTTTTTCCATGCTTAGCATTTGCGCCACTTTTAAGGCACTACCTTTTAATTGTTTTAGCCCGTCGTAAATATCTGTTGCATTATTTTTATTTAGGCGCTCTTTAGCCTCTTCTTCAGTATTTACAAATTTATCACCGTAATATTTTAAATAGTTCACACCAACTTTGGCTCCTGTAGAAACCAATTTGGTAGCGCGTTGAATTTTAGATGTCGGTATTTTATCAATTGTTTTCATCTTCTGTTAGTTCATTTTAAATTTTTCCTTGAATAAAAACTTGCCTAAATCTAAAACACTTTTTAGAGGCGCAATGTTTAATACATCAAAGGTTGTATTGACTGATTTTTCTATAAAAATATCAGTCTTTTCAAAAGACGCAGAGGTATCATCCAACCAAAATTTCATGGTTAATAATAATTGTAACCATGCAGATTCTTTAAGGGCTCTTTCTTGAATCTTCTCAAGTTGTTCTTGTTTGATATCTAACATTTGAATTTCAAGCGAGTTCATATATTCTGTAAAATGATGTTTTAAACCAGACAAAACTTTTAAACCTTTAATATCTCCTTTATACTTATCTAAAACATGTTTTACATAACTTCTGTTAGCCGTAAGGTTTTCAAAATAAGTATAGTAGAAACTTAATAGTTTGTTTCTTGCATCGAACATTTTATAATCTTCAGTTTTATTTAAAGCATTAAGCGAATTCTCGAAAAAGGCTTCGAAAATGCTTTTTTCAATAGCTTCAAAAGAAGAAAAGTACTTGTAGAATAATGCTTCTTCAAAACTATTCATTTTGGAGAATGCAAAAACTGTTTTAGGATTATGGTCATGCTCAAGCACATAATCCATGTAAAAAGTGATAATGTTGTTTTTAGATACTGACTTTTTCGTTGCCATAATGAATAAATTTACGGTAAAGATATAGAATGTTTAATTATTATATAAAAAAGTTAAACAAAAAATTAAATAACACTATAGGCTTAGCTTATAGTTTTAACATCACTACTTATCCTTCACAAATTTGCAACTGGATACAACCACAAAATATCATGGTAAATGTGTTTATTGTTTCGGAGATAGATGTATTGTTTCATTGAAGTTTGTGTTTTGCGTTAGAGATTTGGTCCCGATAGCTATCGGGATTGAAGCTCTTTTTGTGTTCCACCCCAGTCTGCCGACAGGCAGGTATGCAACACAAAAAAGCGACTACCGAAAGCGCGACCTCCCGATAGCTATCGGGAGCTATCCCGAGTGGTAACGCCCAAATTTTATATTAAGCGACTAACAATATCTTATTTTAAGGTTTTGTTAACATTAAAAGGAATTGTGATGCGTAAATTTATACCAACATAAACGTATTTTTAAAACTACATTACAATGAAAAAACTATTATTGATTTTGTTAGCATTTACAGCAGTTTACACAGTGAATGCTCAAATTGAAACACCCCAACCAAGTCCGTCATCTAAATTAGAACAGCAGGTTGGGTTAACAGATATTACGATTAAGTATTCGAGACCTGGAGTTAAAGGAAGAAAAATATTTGGTGGTTTAGAGGCTTTTGATAAGATATGGCGAACAGGCGCAAATGCTAGAACGTCAATTACTTTTAGTACGGATGCTACAGTAAATGGACAAACTTTAGAGGCTGGTACTTACGCTATATTTACTAAACCAGGGGTTGAAACTTGGGAGGTTTATTTTTACACAGATTATAAAGGAAGCGGTGTACCTCAAGAATGGGATGCTAGTAAAGTAGCTGCAAAAACTACAGTTAAACCTATGGAACTCCCATTTAGTGTTGAGACCTTAACTTTAGATATTAATAATATTAAAGAGCATAGTGCAACGCTTGATTTAATTTGGGACAAAACAGTCATAGCCGTTCCTTTTGAAGTGCCAACGGATAAATTAGTTTCTGCTGGTATAGATAAAGTAATGGGTGGTCCTGGAGCTAGAGATTATTATGCTGCCGCTGTTTACTATTTGGAAGCTGGAAAAGATATTAATAAGGCTAAGGAATGGATGGATGCTGCTATGTCTAAGATAGAAAAACCTGGATTTTGGCAATTAAGACAGCAGTCTTTAGTTTATGCAAAAGCTGGAGATAAAAAAGCAGCTATTGAAATAGCTAAAAAATCTTTAGCTGGTGCCGAAAAAGCTGGAAATTCTGCATATATTAATATGAATAAAGCGTCTCTTAAAGAATGGGGAGCCATGTAATTTAGAATTCTTAGAACATTAGATTATTAGATATTAAAAACGTAACCTCCCGATAGCTAGCGGGATTGGTTACGTTTTTTTTGTTTAGTACGCATTTGAAAACAATTGATGAAATTGACTACTATCTTATCAGAATAATTTTCAATATGTTCTAAATATTTTGTGTTTAAATTCTGTATATTAGTGCTATTGAATGATTGCAACTTTTATAATATTAAATTATCATATTAAATGTCTAACCAACCGTCTTTGCATGATGAGTTTATAAGAAAAGTGACTGATTTAATTGAAGCCAATCTTGAAAACGAACAATTTGGCGTCAACGAATTGTCTGAAACGCTAGGGGTGAGCAGGTCTCAACTACATCGAAAACTGAATACACTTTCAGGTAAATCAACAAGTCAATTTATTAGGGAACATAGGTTAGAAAAAGCCATGGAAATGTTGCAAAACAATGTTGCCACTGCTTCCGAGATCGCCTACCGCGTTGGGTTTAGTAGCCCTACATACTTCAACACACGATTTAGCGAATATTATGGCTACCCACCAGGGGAAGTAAAATATAGAAATTCAGAGATTTCCAGTGATAGTATAGAGAAATCATCTGAATTAAAAGAACCTCTGCATATAAGAAAAGATTCAAACGCTGAAAACCGTAATCCGTTTAGTCGTAAAAATACCATAATCGCTGTTTTTGGAGGTTTGTTTATTATAGCGGTTTTTTATTTCATATATAATAATTCTAAAGAAGGAGATTTAACAAGTTCAGAAGCCGTAGAAACGCTTAGTAAGTCCATTGCTGTATTACCTTTTAAGAATTTGAGTGATGATAATACCAACCAATATTTCGCTGATGGTATGCGAGACGATATCATCAATCAGTTATCTAAAATCAAAAGTATTTCAGTGAAATAAAGGCAGTCTTCCGATAGGTATGACGGTACAAACTTATCTGGATTGGAAATTGGCGATGCCTTGGGCGTAGATTATTTGGTTAACGGAAGTGTTCAAAAACATGAAGATAGAATCAAAATCATTGTTCATCTTATCAATGCTAAAAGTGACACCCATTTATGGTCAAAGGATTTTAATCGTGAATTTCAAGATATTTTCAATTTAGAAAAAGAGATTTCAATTGATATTGCTAAGGAATTAAACCTTGTGCTATCTCCTGATGAACTTGAACAAATTGGAAAAATACCCACTAAAAATCTAGATGCCTATAATCTATACCTTAAAGGGAAGCATTTTTTGTACAATTTTGACACGGAAAATCTTGATATTGCAGAAAAATACTTTAAGGAAAGTATTGTGCATGACCCAGAATTTGCGTTAGCATATTCTGGACTTGCAGAGGCTTTTATGTTTAGAAATTGGCCTAGGACTTCGGAGGAAGATTATTTAAAAGCTAAAGAATATGTTCTAAAAGCCATAGCATTAGGTAGTGATTTATCAGAAACACATCGGGTTTTAGGCGTCATTAAAGGTGAATATGAAAGAAACTGGGCTGAAGCTGAAAGGGAATTTAAAATGGCTCTAGAAAAAGATCCAAAAAATGCTTTTGCCAATTTGTTTTATGGACGCTATTTAATGTATGTAAAGGGCGATTTTAATAAAGGTATGTCGTATGCAAATAAAGCTATACAGATAGATCCTGTATTTATTTATCCTTATATTACCATTGCCGAAGGTTATATAATGATGGGAGACTATGAGTTGGCATTAAAAGAAGCGAATAAGGCTAAAGAAATTGATAAAAAGGATTTATGGGCATCTTGGGTGATTTTTTTAGCTTACGTAGAACAGGGAAGGGACGATTTGGCTATTGAAGAACTAAAAAGGGGGTGGAGTTTAAATTTCGCTGGTAAGGCAAATCTTAAACCCATGCTAGAAGTTTATGGAACCTCGGGTATTAAAGGCGTTTTTAAATGGCTTAACGATATGGATATTAATCATGCTGGAGAAGCTAATGTTTACCATAGTGCATATTGGATAGCCGAGAAATTTGCTTTTCTTGGCGAGCATGATAAAGCCATGGAATGGTTGGAAATAGCATATAGCAGAAATAACTCTGAATTATTTAAAATAAAGTACGACCACTTTTTTAAAGGTATGCGTACGAAAACTGAATTTTTAGCACTACTTAAAAAACTCGATTTGGGTGATTATAGTCAACCTGCAACATTTAAAGATTAGCCAATACTAAATAAAACTACTTTTTTCAACATAATTTAAACACTTCAAATTATGTTCTTTAGCCTTTAAATAAAACTTTAAATTACTTGCAACATAGCTGTTAAGTGCTGTGTGCTCTATTGTTTCATATTTGTTTAAACATTATTTATTAATCTTTAAACATATAGAATTATGAAAACATTACTATTTTTATTCGCAGTTTCTGTTAGCATCAACTTTGGGTTTTCACAGAACTTAAACACCGAACGCATGGCACTTAATGCAGATAATATGTCTGTTAGTACTGCAAAATCATCACCAATAACATTGAATAAAGAGTATCTCGACAACGTATTAGATAACTCAATGGCTATACACGTAAGCACTCTAGAAAAACAAGTATCACAATTTAATATTATATCTGATTCTAAATATAAAGGCGAATCCAAACCTTTTAAAACAATCTTTAAAACGAATAAAGTGTCTATTGCCGTGAGTTATGACCGTACAGGGAAAATTATAAATACCATTGAAAAGTATGCCAGTGTTAAGCTTCCAGACGCTGTAAGGGATACTGTTTTTAAAACGTATTCTGAATGGGTATTGTTAAATGTAGATTATTATGTGTACTACAATACTAATAAAAAAGTAAAAAAAATGTATCTGGTTAAAATTGGAAAGGGTAAACTAAAGAAGAAGATTAAAGTGAATTCCAATGGAGATATATTGTAGTCAATCAAATAAGAATAAAAGTAAAAAACGTAGCCTGAAAGATGGGTTACGTTTTTTTGTTTTTGGTCGTTACCACTCCCGATAACTATCGGGACGGGAGGTCACGCTTTCCGCTATATCTTTTTTGCTTTTAATGGCAAAAAAGGATGAAGTTTATCCTGAGTTCAGTCGAAGGGCTTCAATCGTTAACGCACTTGTTTGCGAACGGAAGTTCTATGCTATTAGTCATTGTCCTCCAGAAAAAAAATATCTTCAACAGGTTTTTTAAAGAGTTTGGCGATTTTAAGTGAAAGCACCGTTGATGGTACATATTTGTTTTTTTCCATAGCGTTTATGGTTTGCCTGCTCACACCTATTTTTTCGGCTAAATCCGCTTGGGTCATGTCATGAATAGCGCGCTGTACTTTTATACTATTCTTCATGACTTCTAGATTTTAATTTTAAAAAATTAAAGCGAATTATAAAGAATAATAACGGTGTAAACATATTGTAAACTAACACATGGAAAAATGTTAGATCGTATATAAATACAATCGTTAATATTAGAACAAAGTAATTGAAAATGATTGCCCAAACCAAAGAATCTTTTCTAAGCTTATAGATAAACTCGTCTTCAATTTTTTCTTTTGAAAAACCAACAATAAGTCCTCCAACTATAATGGCTATTGAAGCTAATTCATCTAAAATACTATTCTCAATAATTTCAAAAAAACCTGCTTCCCCAATAAATGGATCTGAATAAATAGCTATAACAGGAACGGTAAGTATATTCGTTTCATATTCTATAATAATTAGAAATATTCCAGAAAAAATCCCAAGAATGAGTAGTATCCAACCCCAGATTTTGTACGTGTGCGGTAATAAATAATTTGTTTTCATCTGTTTGATTTTAAAATTTATTTACATAATTAATAAAACAAAAGTAAAGCAAACTTTACATATAGACAAATAAAAACGACATAAAGTAATAAAAACTAGTCTTTTTATTATTTAATAATGTAGATTGATGAGATTTTTAACGTCGTCTAGAGTTTTGATAAGAGCTTTACTAAACTCAAAAGACATGACATGACTTTCGGTTTTTCCTTGACGAAGTAATTCATTAAAATGAATGGCTTCGTAACTGTAACCAATCGTTTTGTAGTTGAAATCTATAGTTTCGGCATTGCCTTTATTAGGAATTAAGTTAACCGTTGAAGGTGCGTGAAATTGAGAATTTATTTTTATGATGCCCCTTTCGCAATGAAAAATGGCTTCTGTTGGCGTATCTTCAAATAAAGTGCTTTTTAAAACAGCCTTTGCATTATTATCATATTCAAAAACCATATCGCAAGATGAATCTGCACCATTCTCATAATAAGTTGCATTGGCTTCTATATTTTTAGGAATCCCTAAAGTAGATAATGCAGCAAAAATAGGGTAGATGCCAATATCCAATAAACTCCCACCACCTAAAGATTTATTGAACAACCTTGATGAATTATCAAAAGCACGGTAAAACCCAAAATCGGCTTCTAATTTTAAAACATCGCCATAGATTTTATCTTCCAAGGCTTTTAAAACGTATTGGTAATGAGGTAGAAAGTAGGTCCAAAGCGCTTCCATGAGTAGCACGTTTTTTTCTTTAGCTTTCGCAATCATTTCATGTACTTCATTGCTATCCATAGCGAATGGTTTTTCACAAAGTACCGCAATACCATTATCTAGGCATAATAAAGTGTTTTCTTTATGAAGCGCATGCGGTGTAGCAATGTACACGGCATCAATATTTTTATTTTTTGCTAAAGCTTCATAACTATCATAAGCTTTTATCGCATTATATTTTGCGGCAAATACATCCGCTTTTTCTTGATTTCTTGATGCTACGGCATATAATTTTGCACCTTCTACAGTTAGTAAATCTGTTGCAAATTTATGAGCGATATTACCCAAACCAATAATTCCCCAATTGATGGTTTTATGCATGAACTATTTTTTTATTTGTACTAAAAAGTTGAATTAAAAAGGCAATAATAATAACGAGAACGCAACCAAAAAGGTTTAGCCATAAGTACGGCATCCAATCAAGCCACCAACCTATAATTACAATGCACTGTGTTATTAACGCTGCCGCAAAAACCGCATTCGCTTTAACATATTTAAAGAAAAATGCTAATAAGAAAATACCAAGTACGTTTCCGTAAAATATGGAGCCAATGATATTTACAAGTTGAATTAAATTTTCAGCAAGATTAGCAAAACAAGCAATGATGATAGCAATTATACCCCAGATTAAAGTGAAAATTTTAGTCATTTTAACCATATGATTTTCATCTTTTTCATCTTTAACATTTCTGCCATATAAATCAATAGATGTTATGGTTGCTAAAGCATTAATTTCCGATGCCGTAGACGACATAGCTGCAGAAAGGATTACCGCTAGAAGCAGCCCAATTAAGCCTTTAGGGAGATATTTAAGGATAAACGAAATAAACATATAATCTCTATCGTTAGTCGCTGTATCCTTTGCAGATTCCTTATATAAATCATTTAATTCGGTTTTCTTTATTTGATAATTAGCATCGGTTTTACTTAAAGTTGATAATTCGGTACTGAGCTTATCATAGCTATATGCATAAGAGGTATCAATAGCTTTTTTAATTAAATATTTTGATTCTAATCGGTATGTTTTCTCAATACTATCCAATTGGAATAAACTCGTTTTTATAGTCTCATCATTGTTTTTAGAATACTGAATACTCAGTTCTTTTTTTCTATGGAATAGTACATTTTGTTTTTGTTGAAGTGTTTCATATTGTTGGGAATATTCAGACTTTAAAACGGATTCAGTTGATGCATCTATAAAGTTTAATGGCGCTTGATTAAATTGATAAAACACAAAAACCATTATTCCAACTAACAAAATGAAGAATTGCATAGGCACTTTTAGGATACCATTGAAGATTAAACCCATTTGCATTTCCTTCATGGATTTACCTGATAAGTAACGTTGAACTTGACTTTGATCGGTTCCGAAATATGCTAAAGCTAGAAAAGTTCCGCCAATTAAACCTGACCAAACGGTGTATCTATTTTCTAAATCAAAAGAAAAATCAAGAACTTCCATTCTGCCACTTGCACCAGCAATATCAACAGCTTCTATAAATGAAACGTCCTCAGGGATTAAATCTAAAATGATAAATAATGCAGTGAACATCCCTGCAAAAATGACCAACATTTGTTGCTTTTGGGTTACAGTCACCGCTTTAGTTCCGCCAGATACGGTGTAAATTATTACTAATATACCTATGGTTATATTTAGGTATATAATAGGCCAACCTAAAACTACAGATAAGATGATGGCTGGTGCAAAAATGGTTATTCCAGCTGATAGTCCACGTTGAATTAAAAATAAAATAGCAGCTAAACTTCGGGTTTTCAAGTCAAATCGGTTCTCTAAAAACTCATAAGCCGTATAGACTTTTAAGCGATGATATAAAGGAATAAAAACTAAGCATATAATAACCATTGCTATAGGTAAACCAAAATAAAATTGGACAAAGCCCATACCGTCTGAAAATGCTTGCCCTGTAGTTGATAAAAATGTTATGGCACTGGCTTGTGTAGCCATTACTGATAAGCCAATAGTCCACCATTTTGAGGTGTTTCCTCCTCGAACATAATCTTGAACACTATTGCTACTGTTTTTTGTTTTCCATGTACCATAACCAACAATTGCTAGTAATGTAGAAATTAAAACAACCCAATCAATCCAGTCTAAATTTTGTGTCATTTTAAAAGGATTTTGTAATTAGGTAAAAGAGAATAATATAGATCAAATTAGCTATTAAAACAATAGAGTATAGCCTAAGCCAAGGTTGTTTTGGTGGTTTGTCCTTGTTCATAATTAATCGTTTAGCTTTGAATCTTGTTTCAATTCGCTTTTCCCTAAAGATAGCATGTTGGCGAACAGGCGATAGGCACCAGAAACGCCAGCAGGAAATTCCCTAAAAAAACTTAAACCTGTATAAATGTAATACCCTTTTCCATGTTTTGCCACTAGTAAGCTGCCATCTTTAGCAGTTTCACCTTTATCATTCATAGATAGAATTGGAGTGAACTCAGGCCCCCAACTATCTGGAAAATACAAACCACGTTCTTGAGTCCATCCTTCAAAATCTTTTTGAGTAATTTTATTAGGGAAGTTAAGGACTTCATGATTCGGATTTAAAAAACGAACTTCAGCATTTTCGTCAGTGACTCTATCCTGAGAAAGTTTTAAATCATAAGGTGCAATATCATCAACTTTAACACGACGGCTGGTATTATATTGCACAATCATATTGCCACCTTCTGCAACAAAATCAAACAAATGCTGTTGTTTGAAATTTAAATCTTCAATAATGTTGTAAGCTCTGATACCTACAACTACAGCATCAAATTTGCTTAGAGTTTCAGCGTTAATATCTTCTGGTGTCAATACTCGAACATGATAACCAATCTGTTCTAAACTCTCTGGAACAACATCACCAGCACCTTTAATATAGGCAATGTTTTCACCTCGTTTTTTAATATTTAGACGAACAATTTTACTCTCGCTTGGTAGCGATACGGTTTGAAAAGGAATATGCTCATAGTCTATTTCAATCAATTCCTTTGTGTAATCTTTATCACCGATGTGAACGATAGGGCCAATAAACCCATCACTTTGCTCTTTAGGAGGAATAACAGTAAAAATAAGCGTTTGTTCTTCTCCTTTATGTGCAATAGAAACTTTTTGTTTTTTAGGAAAAACACTCCAATCATTAGGGTGGCATACTTCAACATCGCCCTCCAAATTATCTCTACCAGCTTTTACAACCACAGTAATATCACGTTGTTGATCACTATCTAAAATGATAACCTTTTCAGTAATTTTTGCTGAAGCTTCAGGTATGATTTCAAACGGACGGTATAATTCGCCTTTGTCTGGTTTTGAAAACCTTTGAACAATAGCCTTGGTAAAAGTAAATGGTACATTATTGATTAAAATATTGAAATCAATGTTATGCGTTCTTGGTGTTTCTGGTAATCCAATAAGGTTTGAGTCTGCTACCTTATACATGCCTAATGTTCCTTTTTCATTCAGCCAATAGGGCATAGTTGGTTGCTCATTGGCGCTAACTTTTAATACCTCTTTGAATGTGAATCTTGTATTGTTTTTTAAATCAATATTTTTTGAAATCCTCAAATTATTCGCGTTGTTTAAGCTTAACAGCGTCATGGGAAGTGTGCTTCTATTGAGCACCTCAATATCTAAGTTTATACTTTCTTCTTGAGTTGCCCAATTAGATTCAGCAGAAGCCTCTAAATATAAACCAGCAGACATTTGGATGATGTTCTTTAGTGCTTTTGATTTTTGATTTTTCCAGTGTTTATCTTCAATATTTTGAAGTAATTGATAGGCTTTAATTAATTGAGCGACATGAGATGAAGGATTACTAAAATTGAAGTTCTTTTCAATGTCATTTAATATGACTCCGATAGCTTGTCCTCCTTTTACTCTATTCCAAGAAGTATCTATACCTGCAAAAATAGTTGCATTATCAGTAAGTGGTTCGCCTTTTAAAAACTCAATATATTCCAGTTGTGAACCTCTTTGAGATAATCTCCCATACCCTTGACATAAATGTTGACTACTAGCTAAAGACGCTAATTCGTTATTGCTCATCCCTTTTAGCGGATAATATGTGCCAATATCAAAACTTAGCATATTGCTTTTGTCAATGTCATCAAATTTTTCTCTACTACCATATCGCCACCAACTTGTGTTATAAAATAAACGTTGCGGTTGCCACAGGTCAGTCTGTTTTAGTTGCGCTGGATACGCGGAGTTATCGTTAGCGAGTTCAAAAGCTTCCATACTTAACATGGCAGAACTTGTGTGGTGACCGTGCGTGCTTCCTGGTGTTCTATGATCAAACCTGTTAATAATTACATCTGGTTTAAATTTTCTAATAGCTAGAACAACATCGCTTAAAACTAGGTCTTTATTCCATATTTTTAAAGTTTCGTCTGGGTGTTTTGAGTAGCCAAAATCGTTGGCTCTCGTGAATAATTGTTCGCCGCCATCGATACGTCTTGCAGCAAGTAGTTCTTGTGTTCTAATCACCCCTAAAAGTTCTCTAATTTCTGGTCCGATTAGGTTTTGTCCGCCATCGCCTCTTGTTAACGATAAATATGCAGTTCTTGCTTTAACGTGGTTAGACATGTATGCTATTAAGCGGGTATTTTCATCATCAGGATGTGCTGCTACATATAGAACAGAACCTAGAAAATTAAGTTTTTGAATAGATTCGTAGATCTCTGATGATGAAGGTGTTTTGGGTTTTTGAGCTTGTGAAATAGATATTGTTAAAAGCCCTATAAATAAGTAAAATAAGCGTTTCTGCATGGTTTTGGTTTAGCTAAAATCAAATATAAAAAAGAAACCAGCGATTATGCTGGTTTTAGTTTTTATTTAACGCTTGGGTATAATATGTAGCGGGGGATTAATTTGATTTTCTTTAGATGAATTCATAATATGGTTGGATTAGATTCATATTATTAATTTTTGCTAACTAAGCGAATATGGTACGTTTGAATGTTTTATATTCGACGTAAAATGAGATAAGTGAGTTAATTTTTTTTATAAAGTCAAATTTGTAGTTAGACTTGCTATTTGCATTTCTATAGTTGAAATAGAGTTACCATTTGCGTTAGGGATTGCAGAGGAAATCCTTTTTAAAACTTGATGAACTATTAATTAGGTTTGGAGATAGGGTTTAACAGATTGCCACGTCCTTCGTCCTCGCAATGACTTTTTTAAAAAGATTGTAACGTAAAGCCCGACCCTTGTGGTAACGCCCAACTTCTCGATACATCCCGAAATAAATTCGGGACACTCGAAGTGACAATATTAAAATCTACAGCCACTTTTTCTTTCTGAAGTAATACAACATACCAATAAACAAAACAATCATAATCCCCCAAAGGATGAAGTAAGAGTATTTATATTGAAGCTCTGGGATGTACTCGAAATTCATACCGTAAATACCTGCAATGAATGTTAGTGGAATAAAAATAGAAGCCATTATGGTTAGCACTTTCATGACTTCATTCATTTTATTGCTAATGGTTGTCATGTACATATCCATTAAACTCCAAATCATTTCGCGGTAAATATCTATGTTTTCAGAGACTTGAATTAAATGGTCGTAAATATCTCTGTAATACGTAATTGTTTTTTTTAGAATAAGTTTGTTTTCGTTTTTTTCAATACGACTTATAACTTCGCGAAGCGGGAATATAGCGCGACGTACTCTTAGGATTTCACGTTTTAAATTTTGAATTTTTTGACTAATATCGTCATCAACATCACCTGAAAATATGGCAGTTTCGAAATCCTCAATTTTATCGCCTAAAATTTCTATGACACTAAAATAATGGTCTACTATAGCATCGATTAGTACATAAAGTAAATAATCGGTTTGTAGGGTGCGAACACGTCCTTTTGCTTGACGTATACGGTTTCTAACAGAATCAAAGACATCGCCTTCTGATTCTTGAAAGGATAGCACATAATTTTTACCCAAAACAAAACTAACTTGTTCTGAAACTATCTTCTCATTGGCATCATAATACAACATTTTTAGAACGACGAAAAGATAATCGTCGTGCTCATCAATTTTAGGACGTTGAGCAATGTTTACAATATCTTCTAAAACCAAAGGGTGTAAATCGTAATGTTCGCCTAGTGCTTCAATTTGAGTTACGTGGTTTAAACCATTTAGATTTATCCAGGTTACAGAATCGGTATCTTTATATTTAAAACTTTCTTGAACAGTTTGTAACTCTTTTTCAGTGCAAAACTCTTTGGTATAATCAAAAACGTCTATAAAAAGCTTTTCTTTGGAACGCTCTCCCGTATAAATAACACTACCAGGAATTTGTCCTAGTTTCTTTTTTGACCGGTATACTCTTTTTCTTGGCATTACTAAAAATTACACTTTAAATATATGGAATATTTATACAGTATCAGCACCGTCATCTTCAACAATGTCATCAATGGCATCTTTTTCAACAAGTGTTACAGCTTTTTGTAGCATGAGGTTGTTGGGGTAGGTTACTAAATCGCCATTTTCAATACGTAAATGCAATTGGAATGCACGGATATCTTCAATAATTGCAGTGATTGGAAAATCTTTATCGTGTATGGCAATTTTATCGCCAACTTTATAAGGAAAATTGAAAAACATAATGATTCCGGAGGTTATATTACTTAAAATAGACCAAACGGCAAATAATCCAATACCTATTACAGCGAAAATAGATGAAAAAACAACTGCCATTTCTTTGAATTCTGTTCCGAAAACAAAAGACTCAATAAGTACGGCTATTAGAAATAAAGTTACTGTTATGTATCTTCTAATAAGTCTAATTCTAGCTTCATTGATGCCATTATTTCGTGCTACCTTGGTAATTGTAAAATGAATAATAAACCTAATTAATAGTAACGAAATAAGCACAATGCCAGATATAATTAACTCACTTTGATAATTTTTAATGACATTCAAAAACATAATGTTATGGATGATTTTATTCAAATATGCATGCAAACAAAGGGCAAATTTAATCTAATTTAAGTGTTTGTCTAAGTATTTCATCTTTATTACTGTTCTTTTGCCAATAAGGAGATTTAATAGTTTTCAATCTTGTGGCTTTGGTGGTTAAAACTTTAGCATTTGATCCAAAACCACTTTTAAAAGTTTCTTCCCAACTTAAAATATCAAAAGGAAATTCTGGGTTGAATGATATAGTTAATGTTCTGTTTAATTCTGGATAATTGATGGAATATATGTTTTCTGTTAAAGTGGCTGAGGCTTCGTAAACTTTTATAGTTTTATGTTTAAGTCTGGTAAATTCAAAAGACGGAATTATTTTTAAATTCCCTGTTGGCAATGAATTTGGGTTGATGCGAAGTTTTGTCCATAATTCATTTTCCAAAATGGCTTTATCAAGTTTGAAATTTTGATCTGCTTCCCCTTCAAAATAAGAGTACGACATGATTTCAAATTGTGCTTTGTTATTGAGTTGCGCATATACATGGCCGCACCATTCTTGAATAGAACTTGATACTTTTATTGCGTGGTTATTATTTGAAACAGGGTAGAACGTACTCTGCATTATAGAATATGGATAAACACCAGTATTGAATTTTTTAGTAGCATTAAGTTTTAAAATAGGAATGTTTTTAGCATTTTGATGATCTGCTTTTACTTGAATATTCGGAAGAAAATCTTCAGTAACATATATTAGAACAGCTGTTCCTTCTCGCATTTCGCCATAACGGGCTTGCTCTAATTTGTAAGACGAAATTTCAGCTTCTCCTGCATACCAATATTTTTTAAATTCAGAAGATGTTTCATGTTTTACTATTACTTCTTGTTCTACGATTTCTGAATTAGAATGCACAACCAAACCATTGGATGCCGACTTGTTTTGGCATGATGCAATTAATAATACCAAACCAACTAATAGCCAAAATCGAATTTCAGCTTTTATGACTGTTTTTAATTTCTTGAGTATTTCCATTGTATAAATTTACAATTCTAAGATGTTTCTGCAATGGCATTTAACGTTTTGTAAACAAGATGAACAGGTAAACCCATAACGTTAAAATAGGAACCTTCAATTTTTGTAACACCAATTTGTCCAATCCATTCTTGAATTCCGTAAGCTCCAGCTTTATCAAAAGGTTTATGGGTTTTTATGTAGAAGTTAATTTCTTCATCAGACAAATCTTTGAAGGTTACTTTTGTAATATTATAAAGTGTTTTTTCAAAGTTAGTCGTGGTAAAGCAAACTGAAGTAATTACCTCGTGCGTTTTATTACTCAATGATTTTAAAATACTGAATGCTTCATTTTCATTGCGAGGTTTCCCCAAAGCAGTGTTGTCGTTCCAAACAATAGTGTCGCTAGTAATTAAAATATCATTTGGTAGCAATTCTTTTTTAAATGGTAAAGCTTTTAATTGAGCGAGATAATTACTGATTTCAAAATGAGTTAATCGTGGTGGGTATTCTTCTTTAACAGGCTTTAGTTGAATTTCAAAATCAAGTCCTAAATTTTTAAAAAACGCTTGCCTTCTAGGAGATCCTGAAGCTAAAATGATTCGGTGTTTTTTAAGTTTTTCGTTTAGCATTAACTAAGAATAACGTACTTGTATAAAAGTAAGGAAAGCATCCCAAAAAGCATGACTAATTTATACATATTACAAATGTTATGCATCTCGTTTTTTGTTGAAGCGCTAAAGGTTTTAATGCTTACATAAATAAGCGGACCAATAATAAATAGTAAAAAATAGCCAACAGCTATAGGGTGTTTGTATAAATCTGAAATCACATAAACGATGATCCCTGCTAATGGAAAGAAACTTAAAACAGTCAATACATATTTAGCACGTTCTCGTCCAATTACAATAGGTAAAGTGTTCATTCCAGCTTTGTAGTCGCCATCAATATCTTCAATGTCTTTGGCTATTTCTCTTAATAAATTTATGGCGAATGCAAATAAAGCATAATCTAAAATTACTTTAAAAAAAAGGACTTGAGTTTGTTGGTTTGAAGGTGTCATTACAGGAATTAATTCAAATATTCCAACAATAATTACGCTTAAACCAACCAGCATAGAAATAACAATATTACCAATTAAAAGTGTGCGCTTTATATAAGATGCATACACATAAAGTAATATAGAAATTATAACGAATAATGAGAAAAAAGGCGCTTTACCAACCAAATGAGATAAATAAAAACCAACACCAACCCCAACCAAATTAAGTATTATAAATAGGTTGTATGCTGTTTTTTCTGAAATAGATTTGTTGATAACAACGGTATCTGGTTTGTTTACTAAATCGGTTTCAACATCATATATATCGTTAATAATATTTCCTGCAGCTGCTATACAAATGGTAGCAATAATTAAAAGTGTAATACCAAAACTATTCAAAGTAGTTTGTACTCCAAAGGGTTCCAAAAGCGCGTATTTAATGAGTAATTGCATTAATGCAATCATCATTAAATTTTTCCAGCGGATAAGGTTTAGAATGCTAAGCATTTAGTTGAAAGTTAAGAGTGAATAGTTAAAATGTATCACGAATTGACAAATATTTCACCGTCTTTCCTGTAACTGCGACAGAAAACTATAGACTAATTTTAGTCATACTTAGCTCCGTAATTACCATTCCATTTTCCTTGAACTTT